>NZ_JBCPGE010000054.1:0-30193 GCF_040914025.1 Ruminococcus sp. RTP21484sp1_RTP21281st1_A8_RTP21281_210402 | reverse complement strand
ATAAAGTAGCTGCCGGACTCACGCAGAGGTAAAATGATTCCATTAGGATGTAACATGTATGTAGTTTTGAAGGTACAAAACCTTTCAAAGAGACGTGACTAGTAATAGTCACTTTTTCTTCATAAAATAGGGGATTGGTCAAATGGTATGATAGGGGTCTCCAAAACCTTTGGTGGGAGTTCGATTCTCTCATCCCCTGTTTCCTTGAGCGTCGGAAGCCTTGATTTTACTGGGGTTCCGGCGTTTTTCATTTCATGGGATTTTCTAACGATGTCACCTATGATGTCAACTAGGAATGATTCCTAGTTTCTAAAAAGATATGACCTGTTTGATTTGTTTTTAATTCATTTCTATTGATTTATTGCTAAAATAGTAGAATCATGTGCAGAAAAGAGGGGCATTACCCCTCTTTTCGATACCTTGAAACTACCAGAATCAAACACATAAACATGGCGGCAAACAACACCTCAATTCCCATACTGATCCGTACCTTTCCAAGAAGCTCCGGTGTCAGGGAATGATGCCGGCTTAGAATTTCATTTACCTGTTCATACCAGTATACTGGCAGAAACTGGGCGACTTTCAGAACAGATTTGTCCATTACGCTCATAGGGACGAATACACCACAGAGAAAGCACATGGAAAGAGAAACAATATTGGCTACGCCGCTTAAAATATTGCTGTTTGGAATAAACATTCCAATCAGGTAAGAGAGTGACAGTGAAACTACTAACATAAGTAATGTATTTGCAATATAATAGCCACGAAGTTCAGAATTCCAAAAGGTATTTCCATACATCAGCACAACACCCAGGATACCAAGAAGCCACAGAATGGCACCGATCACTCCCATTGCCAGCAATCCCTCCAGGGACTGACGTCTCACTGAAATAGCGGAAGCTTCCATCCGTTTCTGAATATCTCCCTTTTTGAAAGCCATAAGAATATATCCCATGGTATAGCAAAGAGCTCCCAGAAAAAGATAAGGAATATAACGAAAATAATAAGTGTAAGGAACCAGATCACTGCTTGCAGAATCAGAGGAAATCTTGGTGACCGGTTTATGAACTTCGGTTTTTACTGCCTGAACGGCTTCCTCCTGGGAAAAACCGGCAGCAACATAAGTCTGGATGGTACTGATATAACTGCTGATCTGCTGGTCAACATAATAGGAGCTGTAGGATCCTGGAACCTTGGTGACCTTCAGTGGCTGATTTCCTTGAATGCAAGCCTCGTAAAAGTCAGCTGGAATCTGCACAATATATTCCACATTACGGTAAAAGAGATTTTCCTGAAGTACTTCCGGATTATTTTTCATAGGAATTACATTGTGAATCGTGTTAAGATAATCCACAAATCCCTGAGCCAGAACGCCTTGATCTTCCTTTACCACTCCAATATCAATGCTGGTATTTGCATAAAGGCTGTCTTCACTTTTTCCAGCGGCCATCTGCATGACAAGAGCCACAGAAAAGAAAATACCAAGATATATAATGACCAGCGTCACATTCTGTCTTAAAATTTTCATGTAACATTTAAATACTATCATAGCTTTCCCTCCGGATCAGTAAAAATGAAGCAGTCACTAATGTTATGCTCATCACTGCAAGAGTGAACAGGTTGCGGTAATAGCGACTCATATCGTCATATACATTGATGCAGTAAAAAGCATCAGAAATAAGTGCTGCCGGGTTGATCCGGTTAATAACAGGCATATTTTTTTCTACCAGATCCTTCATGGTATTGTTCATAAGTCCTGATAAAAAGCTGCAGACCATGGAAAAACCAAGAATAATACCAATCTTTCCCCCTTCTTTCATTTTTCCAAGACTACCTACAAAAATTCCAATAGAAACCCCGATCAGGGATCCGAAAAAAGAAATAAGCAGCATGGGCCCGATTTTTCCCTGAAAATCCAGCTTTAAAATATAGCGAAGATAGATCAGCAACACGATCACATCGAAATAGCCAAGCAAAAAAGAAGCAATCTGTTCTGAAAGAATCAGCTTCAGTTTATGCGTTGGAGTGACGCAGCGTCGTGCGGCAAGTGCTGTAAGATTGGCCTGAAGAGTTATGGCAGAGCCAAATCCGATAAAACAGCCATAGAGGCAGGTCATTGCAATCAATGCATAGAAAAACTGTGCACTTCCGTTAATAGTCTGTCCGCCAAGTGAAACTTCAGTAAGTGTTTCCTGTTGATTTAGCATCTGCTGGATTCCGTCCCACAGACCGGATGGATGTGTGCGGACTATATTGCGGATGGTACTTTTTCCGGTTTCGTAGCCGGACAAAATGGACTGAAGGATGCTCTGGGGGATTCCGTTGGAAGCCACTGTAAGGGAAGGGGAGCTTCCCACCTGATAAATACCGGAAATTTCTTCATTTTCCAGTTTGGTAAGTGCAGCGGATTCAGATAATTCCTGAGCAGCAATCAGATGATTTCCGTTGTTTTCAATTTGATCCAGAAACATAAGAAACAACGTGTCAGCGCCGTCCTCTTTTACAATTCCAACCTGTACAGTCTCGAAATCAGCATCATCAATATTTCCAAAAGCAAAATAGAACATAGTTCCAAGAAGAATTGGAAAAATAAGCGGCCAGAAAGTGGTGGCAAAATTTTTCAGCTTTACCAGAAGATTATATTTGATCAAATGCAGCATGGCAGTCCTCCTTAATCTCGCAGCTGTTTCCCTGTGATTTCCAGGAATACGTCATTTAAAGTAGGCAGCTCAGAGGAAACCTGACCAAAGGAAATATCCTGGCTCTGCAGGTAATTGAGAAGCCGGATCAGGTTGTGGCGGGCACCTGTGCACCGTACAGTGAGAATCTGTTCCTCGTAATGCAGGTCAAAGACGTGGGGAAGAGTCCGGATGTCAGCCAGATTCTCCGAGGTAAGAGGAATGGCCTCAATAGTAATGGTCTCGCCGGTTTTGATCATTTTTTTCAGATCCTCTTTGGTGCCGGAGGCAATTACATGACCGTGATCCATAATTGCGATCTGTGTACAGATCTGCTCCACTTCTTCCATATAATGGGAAGTGTAAATGATGGTGGAACCCTGTTCATTCAGCTTCTGAATGCCTTCCAGGATTTTGTTCCGGCTCTGGGGATCAACGGCTACCGTTGGCTCATCCATAATGATCAGACGAGGCTTATGAGCAATTCCGCAGGCAATATTCAGTCGGCGGAGAAGACCGCCTGAGAGCTTCTTTGGACGTATTTTCCGGTAATCGTTAAGATCGGTAAAGGTAATGGCTTCTTCCACCAGTTCTTTTCTTTTCCTCTTATCCGGGACATAAAGCCCACAGAAATAATCAATGTTTTCATAGACAGTCAGTTCGTCAAAAACAGCCACATTCTGCAGCACGATTCCAATCTGCTGTTTTACTTTGTAATTGTCAGGACGCATTTCTTCTCCGAAAATATGAATGCTGCCTTTGTCGTATTTGAGAAGAGAAAGCATACAATTGATAGCAGTAGTTTTTCCAGAGCCGTTGGGACCAAGAAGACCAAAAACCTCTCCTTCCGAAATACTAAGGTTCAGGTGATCAAGTGCCACCAGGTTCCCATATCTTTTTACCAGATTTTCTATTTGAACAATATTTGTGGACACGATTTTCCTCCTTCGGGTTTTCCCCGTATAGTAGCTGTATCATAAGTTTAGAGCGTGTTTGAAAAAGGATTTCGGCAAGATGTACGTCACAATTTGTGAGAGATTTTGCCCGGATGAGAGCGCCGTAGCGGGCTACGGCAACTGAATTCGGGCGAAATATACCGCAAAGTGGAGCATGCAGATTGCAGGAATGCTTTTTCAAACACACTTTAGTATAAAGGAATAAGGGAAAATCGCCAAGTGCCAGATGTCACGGCCTTCACATGACAAATGTCATAAAATTACAGTTTGCTTCATTCACAAAAACACTTCGCGGAACATTACTAATACATCAAAACTTAATATTCGATGTACTAGTAAACCGTAATGTCATAAAGCGCAGAACCTTCTTTACAGCGCAAGGTCAGTTATACTATAATGAGAGAAATGTCTGTAAGACATATTTGTAAAAAAACAGGTTAAATATTTGATAATTACTGGTTACGGAGTGAACAGCAGTATTTGGAGAAAAATGAGAAAGAAGGTGGCAGAGTGGGATACTTTTTGGACTGTGGATTACTGGTATTTTATAGCTTTCTGTCACTTTTTTTTCTGCCGCCAGGGGCAGGCTTTCTGATTGCTTTTTTGAGCTGTGTAAGTGTGATCTGTTGCGGATATGCGGTGAGAAAGAAGGCATTGCGGCTAATTCTTTACATTTTGTTCGGATTTCTGGGACTGGCTGTTCCAGAGACCTTTATCTTTTATCCCTGTCTTTTTTATTTGCTTTTTCATGAAAAAATGAGGGGGCTGGCAGCAGTAGCAGTGATGTTTTTTCTCTGGAAAATACCTGGAAGCAGAGAAAACATGGGCCTTTTTGCAATGACCGGTGTATTTGGATTTTTACTGGCATTTTTTATGGAGAGAAATACCACAAAGAGTCAGATCCTGGAAGAAAAGCTGCGAAGGACCCAGGATGATTCCAAGGAGCGAAGCCTGCTTTTGTCCCAGAAAAATAAAGCTTTGCAGGAAAAACAGGATTATGAGATCTATAATGCTACCTTAAAGGAACGAAACCGGATCGCCAGGGAAATCCACGATAATGTGGGACATGTACTTTCACGTTCAATCCTTATGGTAGGGGCTGCAAAGACCATAAATAAAGATCCCGGGATGACCGCCATGCTGAAAAATCTGGAGGATTCCCTGAACCATGCCATGAACAGCATCAGAAATAGTGTCCATGACCTTCACGATGAAGCAGTAAATTTAGAAGAAGTGGAAAAGAGCCTGGTTCGTGAGTTTACATTTTGTCCGGTGCAGATGGTTTATGATATGACAAGAGAGGTTCCAAGGGAGGTGAAATACTGTTTTATCAGTATTACCAAAGAGGCCTTTGCAAATATTATGAAGCACAGCAACGCCACAAAGGTGCAGCTGATCCTTCGGGAGCATCCGGGACTGTACCAGCTGTGTATAGAGGATAATGGGAAAGATGCCTTTTATGATCCGGAAAAATCCGGTATTGGAATTGCAAATATGAAAGAAAGGGTAAATGCCCTGGGTGGAACCTTGCAGATTTTTACGGATAAGGGATTTCGGATTTTTATTACAATACCCAAATGTGGTTGAGGTGGATTCCGATAAAGATACAGTAAAGCGGGCGCACTGATTATGGAAATTATTTTTTGAATGTGTTCCGGAAATGAAAGAAAAGCAGGAGTAAGAAATGAAAATAATAATTGTAGACGATGACTGCCTGGTGGCGGGGGCTTTGAAAACCATTCTGGAAGTGAATGAGGATGTGGAAGTGTTAGCGACTGGAGCAGACGGAAAAGAGGCCTGTGAGCTTTATGAAAGGTATGAGCCAGATGTGCTTCTTATGGATATTCGAATGGAGAAAATGGACGGTCTGGAAGCATCCCGGAGTATTTTGTCCAGGCATCCAAAGGCAAATATTCTGCTTCTTACCACTTTTTCCGATGACAAATATATAGTAAAAGCCTTGCGACTTGGTGCAAAGGGATATCTTCTGAAACAGGATTATGGCAGTATTCTGCCTGCACTTCGGGCGGTTTACTGTGGGCAGACAGTATTTGGGACAGAAATAGTTTCCAGGATTCCAGATCTTTTGCAGGGAGAAAAGAAGTTTGATTATGGAAAATATGACATTAACGAGAGAGAATTTGAGATGATAGAACTGATCGCAAATGGATATAGCAATAAGGAGATTGCGGCAGAGCTTTTCCTGAGTGAAGGAACCGTGCGGAATTATCTGAGCATGATCCTGGAAAAACTGCAGCTGCGTGACCGTACACAGGTGGCAGTTTTTTATTACCAGCATAAATAGGAGCGACAGAAGATGAACATACAGAAAATTGGAGACCGGACAGCAGAGCTTTTGAATTTATATTATAACAATGAGATAGAGCCTTTTTTGAACTCTTGTCATGAGGATGTTCTTTGGATAGGCCCTGCAGACAAGCAGGTGATCCGCGGAAGAAAAAATCTGGTAGATGCTTTTCACGCTGAGAAACACGAACTGAAGTTTTCCCTGAATAATCTGACGGTGCTGCCGCTTGCCACTACAAGCAGTACGGTGGCAGAAATCATGACTTTTATGCTGGTAGATACGATCTGGCCGGACAACAGTGCAAGTCGGGTAAATCAGCGTATGCAGTTTACCTGGGTGGAGCAAAAAGGTGTGCCGAAGATACGTGTGATCTTTATTTCAAATGCAATTCAGTATGATGAGAGGGATGGCATTTATCCGGTACATTATGATGAGAATTATCGTAAGTTTGTCCTTACAGGAGAGACCAGATCAGAGCGGATTTACGTGAAAGGAATTGATAAGTCCATTCTTTACCTGAATTGGTCGCGTGTGATCTATGTGGAAAGTCTCGGCAATCATACGGTGATCCATACTCTGGATCAGGAGTTTGAGTCTACAGAAAGCCTGAAAACTCTGGAAAAACGTTATGGGAACCTGTTTCTGAAGTGCCACGAGAGTTACATGGTAAACCCGGCGCATGTCCATTCTATCCGCAGATTTAAAATGACTGTAACAGGAGGACGGGAACTTCCTGTTCCGGAAAAAAAGTATACGGTAGTAAAAAAGACGCTGCAGAAAATAATTGCAATCTGTTAGAGCCTGTTTGAAAAAGGCTTTCTGCAAATTGCGGCGTGCAGATTGCGGGAATGCTTTTTCCAATACGCTCTGGAGAAAAAACGTTACAAAAGTACCAAAAATGTAAAAAACACACACGTCATAAAAGAAGTATGCTATAATGGGAGCACTTAACCTGTTACGGTATAAGGAATTGCCAATTAAACGAGGAGAACCCAGTATGAGTGATTATGTGATCATAACAGATACATCTGCAGATATTCCGGCAGACATTTTAGATAAGGGTCAGATTCATCTGATTCCTATGGTATACCAGTTAAACGGAGAGGAGTGCCCGCACAGGAATCCGGGAAACTGGGACAGCAGGGCTTTTTATGACAAGCTTCGTGCAGGTGGAACCGGAAGTACTTCCCAGATTTCCCCGGCTACATATACCGATTTTTTTGAACCGTTTCTGAAAGAGGGCAAGGATATTCTTTATATTTCCCTTTCCGGAGGACTGACTTCCACATGGCAGAGCTCTCGCATTGCAGCGGCTGATTTGATGGAAGAATACCCGGAGCGTAATATTTCCTGCGTGGATTCTCTTGCAGCCACAGGAGGACAGGGAATCCTGGTAATCCTGGCAGCAGAAAACCAGAATAAAGGAATGTCCCTGGAGGAGAATACGTCATGGCTGGAGGAGAATCGTCTCCATATCTGCCATTGGTTTACAGTAGATGATCTTGATTTTCTGAAACGAGGCGGACGTATTTCCCCCACAATCGCCTGGATCGGCGGAAAGCTGAAGATCAAACCGATTCTTCGTATTGTGGAGGATGGAACTCTGGCAATCCCGGAGAAGGTACGCGGCTCCAAGGCTGCTATGAATACGATCGTTTCCAAGTATATCGGTTCCGGATTAAATGAGGAGCACCCTTATGTATTTATCTGTCACGGTGATGCTGCTGAGCAGGCTGAGAAAGAGAAGGCTGCTATCCTGGAAGCTGTACCACAGGCTCAGGTTATTATTATGCCAATGAGCCCGATTATTGGAATTCATACTGGTCCTGGAGTACAGGCGGTTATTTATTTTGGAAATAACAGATAACGAAAGCCTTTTTTCAGACACGCTCCAGGATAGCAAAAATTCAGAAATCATTGAGCGTTCCAAATGTATATCCCATTTCTTCCCATTTGGTCAGCAGTTCATCCAGAATCTGTCCATTTGTGGAAGAAGTATTGTGCAGCAGGACAATTGCCCCTGGGTGGATCCGTGTGAGAAGCTTATCGAAGGCTTCCTCTCTGGTTGGCTGTTTATCCTGATACCAGTCTACGTAGGCAAGACTCCAGAAGAAGGTTTTATACCCCAGTTCCTTTGCCATGGACAGATTTGCTGTACTGTAAATTCCCTGAGGCGGCCGGTAGAATTTCGTCATGGATTCTCCGGTCGTTTCTTTATACAGATTTTCCACGCCCTCCAGCTGTTTCCTGAAATCATTCAGGGAAGAAATCCCGGACATATCCGGGTGAGTGAGAGTATGATTTCCTACAATGTGCCCTTCCTGAACCATTTCTTTTATCAGATCTCCATTATCTCTTATGAAATTTCCAACAACGAAAAAAGTTGCTTTTACATTGTGTTTTTTCAATGCATTAAGAAGCAGCGGTGTATTGCCATTTTCATAGCCACAGTCAAAAGTAAGGTAGAGTATTTTCTCCTGGGTATCCTTTGCAAAGTAGGCGTTATAGGAAGCAAGCTCTTGAATGGAAGCATTTCCTACAGGACGTTTTCCTTCCTCCTGGAAGCTGAGTCCCCAGCTTGCGCAGTCTGATGAAGTAGCGACTGCTTCCGGGGGTGAAAAATGGTGAACGATCACCCGGGCGGCAGAACCGGCCAGAAAGGACAGGGCGAAGAGGAGAGGAACGCCGGCGTAGTGGAGAAAGTCTTTGATCGCAGGGCGCTTTTTCGAGCAAAAAGAGGAAATATGTGAAGAGAATTTTTCCTTCAGTGCTGGAAAAGAAAAAATGGGAAATTTCATGAAGAGAAAACCTCGCGGGTATTTTTTTACAGATATATGAGAAAATAAAAGGTTTATGCCAGAGCGTGTTTGAAAAATCATGCGAATAAGGGCAAGGCAGCTGCCTGAAAATGAAAGGAAAATCCAGACATTAATTAAGCCACCAGCATCGACGTTTACTGGTGGCTTAAATCTGATCCATATCCAATGGAATGTACCTCTCTTTCCGAATATATTATGCGTTTAAAACAATTGGAATTAAGGCTTACGTTCTTGGTGGACTGTACCTCGCTTTTCTTGAAATGTTAAAAATTAAGATGTTTCGTTATGCTTCTGGTGGTCCGTACCTCTCTTTCTTAGATTATAAGTAATGAACTTATGTTTTCGGTGGTCTCACTCCTTTTTGTTTTTATTTTTAAGTTCCTTTTGTTTTATGAGCTTACTATAACAGATTACTTCTCGTTTGTCAACAAATAATTTGAAAAAATATTATTTTATATAAAATAAAAAGTTTATATATGCGAAAAGAATTGAAAATTCAGACAATATTTCCGCGTATAATGTGGTATGATGAAACTATAAAGAATATGGCTTTTCAACGTGATAAAGTGCTGGGAAGCTGTATGACAGAAGATGAGGAGGAAGCAAAGATGTTAAATGCAATTCTTGATGAATTGAAACTGAATGCCCTTGTGATCACAGATCCGTATAACATGCGACATGTAAGCGGTTTTCGCGGCGGCGAGGGCGCTTTATATATTTCAGCAGCCCAGAAGGTGCTGATCACAGATTCCCGTTATACGGAGCAGGCCGGTAAAGAGAGCGATTTCACAGTAATCGAAGAGTGCCGTGGGCATAACCGTCAGACGATCCTGAAGGAGTGCATGGAGAAGGAGAATGTAAGCGGCGATTTCCATATGGGATATGAGGATCAGTCCATGCTTTGCTGTGATTTTGATAAGCTCAGAAAGGAACTGACAGTTCAGACATGGACACCTCTTGGCAGCAGAATCGATGATCTTCGCCAGATTAAGACTGAGGAAGAACTGGAGTACCTGGCAAGAGCTGAAGAAATCGGGGACAAAGCATTTGCAGAATTTTTGAAAATCGTGAAACCAGGAATGACAGAGCTGGAAGCTGCGGCAGAGCTGGAATATCTGATGAAAAAAGAGGGAGCAGAGGATTTAAGCTTTAACACCATCATCGCTTCCGGCCTGAACTCCTCCATGCCTCATGCAATCCCAGGATATAAGAAGCTGGAGGAAGGGGATTTTGTTACCTGTGATTTTGGCTGTAAATACAAGGGATACTGCTCCGATATGACACGTACCTTTGTCCTCGGAAAAGCAAGCGATAAACAGAAAGAAATTTACAATGTTGTATTAAAAGCACAGCTGGCCGGTCTTGCAGCAGTAAAGGCTGGTGTAAGCGGAGCGAGTGTGGATAAGGTTGCGAGAGATATTATTACAGAGGCTGGTTACGGTGACTGTTTTGGCCACGGACTTGGTCACAGTGTAGGTCTTTTCATTCATGAAAGTCCGCGCCTGTCTCCCTCTGATGATACCATTCTGAAAGCCAATATGATCGAGACTGTTGAACCTGGTATTTATGTACCTGGTTTCGGAGGGGTTCGTATTGAGGATATGGTAGTGGTAACGGAAGACGGCTGCCGCAATCTGGCACATTCTCCTAAGGAACTGATTGAGGTTCCTGTTGAGAATTAAAGAGCTGATTTATATATACAGTGAATAGATAGTAATGTTGCCGACAGGCGAAGTGTTCGTTTTGTGAAAGAAAATTATCTGCCCGAGTGGCATCTGAGTTTCTTTTGCGATTAAAATGTTAATATTGTTATTAAAATATGGAAAGGGATAAGAAAATGCTGAAACAATTATCAATTTTTGCGGAAAATATCAAAGGAAAAATGCAGCGGGTGACTGGAATCCTCCTGGAGGAGGATATTAATATCCTTGGTTCTGTTACCAATGACAGTGCTGAATATGGAATTATACGTATGGTTGTTTCCAAACCTGAGCAGGCGTTAGAAGCGCTGACAAAGGCTGGTTTTATCTGCAAGCTTAGTGATGTTCTTGGAATCGAGGTAAAGGATGAGGTTGGTAATCTGAACAAACTGCTTCTCAGTCTCCAGGAGAGCAACATCAATATTGATTATCTGTATCTGTCTTTCAACCGTGCTACCGGACTTCCGATCATGGTTCTCCACGTACCGGATATCAGTGAGGTGGAGGCATGCCTGAGAAATAAGGGATTTAATTCCATTTCTGAGGTTCATTGAGCACTTCAGGCAGAAACAGAATCTGAAATCCTGCATAGAACTCTGAATAGTTGGAAAAACTACCGTTATCAATCTTTAGGAGGTAAGGAAATGTTACGGTATTTGCCTATTCGGAAGATTCACGCAAGACAAATTCTGGATTCCAGAGGCAATCCTACTGTGGAGGTAGAAGTGACAGTTGGAGAAGGCGTTATTGGAATCAATGGATATACAGGCCGTGCAGCGGTTCCATCCGGCGCGTCCACAGGAAAATTCGAAGCACTGGAGCTAAGAGACGGCGATAAAGGAAATTATAAAGGCCTTAGTGTACAAAAAGCAGTGGATAATGTAAACACGAAAATCGCGGAGGCAATTCTGGGAGAAAATGCATTGAATCAGACCTATATTGATTCTCTTCTGATCCAGACAGATGGTACGGACAATAAAAGCAATCTTGGGGCGAATGCCACTCTTGGTGTTTCTATGGCGGTGGCGAGGGCAGCCGCTATGGCACTTCGGATTCCGCTTTATCAGTATATCGGAGGCTGTCATGCGAACAGGATGCCAGTACCAATGATGAATATTTTGAATGGCGGGCGGCATGCGGACAATACAGTGGATCTTCAGGAGTTTATGATCATGCCAGTTGGGGCTTCCTGTTTTTCAGAGGGAATCCGCATGTGTGTGGAGATTTATCAGTCACTGAGGATTCTTTTAAAAAAGAAAAATCTGTCTACAGCAGTGGGCGATGAGGGTGGTTTTGCACCGGATCTGAAGGATTCCAGGGAGATTCTGGAATTGATCCTTGAGGCTGTGAGGAACGCCGGATATGAGCCGGGAAAAGATATTGGCATTGCCATTGATGCGGCAGCCAGTGAATTATATGACGGAGAAAAAGATGGTTACTATTTTCCTGGGGAGAGTAAGATGACTGGAAAAGAAGTAATCCGGGATTCTAATGAAATGATCCGTTATTACGAAAATCTGTTGGATGAATTTCCTGTTGTTTCTATCGAGGACGGACTGCAGGAGGATGACTGGGAGGGCTGGAAAGCTATGACGGAGCGGCTTGGAAGCCGTGTACAGCTGGTTGGGGATGACCTTTTTGTGACAAATATCAAACGGCTGTCCTGTGGAATAAAGCTTGGAACAGCAAATGCAATCCTGATCAAGGTAAATCAGATCGGAACCCTGACAGAGTCTCTGGAGGCAGTAGAACTGGCTGCACGGGCGGGTTATCGCTCTGTTATTTCCCACCGCTCCGGTGAAACGGAGGATTCCTTTATTGCAGATCTTGCAGTGGCAACTGGTGCGGGGCAGATCAAGACTGGTGCACCATGTCGTTCAGATAGAAATGCCAAGTATAATCAGCTTCTGAGAATCCATGAGCAGCTTGGCAGACTGTCTATGTATGAGAATCCGTTTGCCTGACCATGAAAAAAAACGATAGCGTAATTTGTCCAAATTCAAGATAAAAAAGAGTTGAAATCAAATGCTGGCTATGGTACAATATCTCCTAGTTGATTAGGAGGTGTAACCACGTGCAGATTTTAAGAACGATTTTAACAATTCTTTTTGTTATAGATTGTATTGCCCTTACCGTAGTAGTCCTTATGCAGGAAGGTAAGTCACAGGGGCTTGGTGCGATCGCCGGAGCTGCAGACACATACTGGGGTAAGAACAAAGGACGTTCCATGGAGGGCGGTCTTGTTAAGGCAACTACAGTTATGGGAGTTTTGTTCTTTGTACTGGCAGTTGTATTGAACCTGAATTTCTAAGAATAAACTGGGAAACACTCTTGTTGATCTGATCGCAAGAGTGTTTTTTATGTAAGCGGAAAATCCTGCTTTGCAGGATTCTTTCCTGATAATAGGAAATTATGGAAAGATGGTAGGAAAGTTTCGTGATAATTACAGTCTGTGCGTGCGATTTTAATAGAGCAGCTTGCGTGTGCAGGTATTAAGAAGGAGACAAATTGAGTAAAGACAGAGAATTTGACAAACGAAAAAAATTTATGATGGAGCTTCTTGGTGATCCAGTGTACCAGCCTATGCGCTTCCGGGAAATTGCAGGTCTTCTGCGCCTTTCAAAGGACGAGAAGAAAGATCTGTACCGTGTTCTGGATGATCTGGTAGCAGAGGGAAAGGCTGACCTGGATTCCAAGGGACGTTATTCCAAAGTAACTGGAAGAAAGCGCGGGAAAGAGAAGCAGCGTGGAAAAAGAGAAGAACGTGACGAGAAGTTTTCGGGTAAACGTTCCGGGAAATATGCAGAAGAAAGCTCCGAGAGACGTACCGGGAAGAAAGATGAGAAACATTCCGATAAGAAATATAATGATAAGCAGGCTGGAAAGTATGATCACCGCAAGCCCGACGATCGTTACGGCAGGGGAAAAGATAAGTACAACGAATATCCGGACAGTCCATCTGTGGAAGGCACCTTCATCGGTCATCCCAAGGGCTTTGGCTTCGTGGAAATCGAGGGGGAAGACAACGACGTATTTATTCCGGAAGATTGTACCGGAACGGCTATGCACCAGGATAAGGTTCGTGTTATAATCACAAAAGAGCCGCAGGAAGGCAAACGCCGTGAGGGAATTGTAGTAAAAGTTCTGGAAAGAGGTATGACCCAGATCGTGGGAACCTACGAGAACAGCCGTGACTTTGGTTTTGTGGTAAGCGACAATCCTAAATTTTCCAGGGACGTATTTATTCCGAGAAAAGATTCCCAGGGAATCAAGGACGGGGATAAGGTAGTGGTGGAAATCACCAGCTACGGAAGCAAGAACCGCAATCCGGAAGGTAAGATCGTAGAGAATCTGGGAAGCTGTCGTGCACCTGGAACAGATATCCTTGCCATTGTAAAAAGCTTTGGCATTCCAAGCGAATTTCCGGATAAAGTAATCCGTCAGGCTGACCGTGTACCAGATCATGTTCTGGATGCTGACAGGGATGGCCGACTGGATCTTCGCCATCTTCAGACCGTCACCATTGACGGAGAAGACGCCAAGGATCTGGATGATGCAGTTACTTTGACAAAGGAGAATGGCATCTATCATCTTGGTGTTCACATTGCAGATGTAAGCAATTATGTACAGGGAGGAAGTGCCCTTGACCGTGAGGCGTTGAAGCGGGGAACCAGTGTATATCTGGCAGACCGTGTAATTCCCATGCTCCCGGTACGGCTTTCCAACGGAATCTGTTCTCTGAACCAGGGGCAGGATCGTCTTACTTTAAGCTGTCTTATGGATATTGACAAAAAAGGAAATATGATTTCCCATAAGATTGCAGAGACTGTGATCTGTGTAGATGAGAGAATGAATTATACAGATGTGAAAAACATTCTGGAGGATGCTGACGAAGAGGCAAAGAAACGCTATGAAAAACTTGTTCCCATGTTTTTCCTGATGAAAGAGCTTTCTGAAATCCTTCGTGGAAACCGCCATCACAGAGGCTCCATTGATTTTGATTTTCCGGAGAGCAAGATTATCTTAAATGCAGCAGGAAGAGCCATTGACATTAAGCCATATGAGGCAAATGTGGCAACAAGGATCATTGAGGATTTCATGCTTATGGCAAATGAGACTGTGGCAGAGGAGTGCTGCAGGGATGATATGCCGTTTGTTTACCGTACCCATGAGACTCCGGATCCCGAGAAAGTGGAGAGCCTTCTCACACTTCTTCATAATCAGGGAGTGCCGGTGCAGAAGCATGGACAGGAGATTACCCCGAAGGAGATCCAGACTATTCTGGAGAGCATTGAGGGACTTCCAAACGAGCCACAGATCAGCCGCCTTACTCTTCGAACCATGAAACAGGCGAAGTATACTACAGAATGCAGCGGCCATTTTGGACTTGCAGCGAAATATTACTGCCATTTTACTTCTCCAATCCGTCGTTATCCGGATCTTCAGATTCACAGGATCATTAAGGATAAGCTTCGGGGACGTCTGGAAAGAGAGGGAAAAACAGAGCATTATAAAGAGATTCTGGAAGATGTGGCACGCCAGTCCAGTGTGTGTGAGCGCCGGGCGGACGAAGCAGAGAGAGAATCTGACAAGCTGAAAAAAGCAGAATATATGTCTTACCATATTGGGGAAGAATTTGAAGGAATCATTTCCGGTGTTACTGGCTGGGGCTTCTATGTGGAACTTCCAAATACGGTAGAGGGACTGGTTCATGTAAATACACTGAGGGATGATTACTACACCTTTGATCAGGATGCTTACGAGTTGATCGGCGATGTGACACACAAGGTGTTTGCACTGGGACAGAAGGTGCGTGTGAGAGTTGCGGACGCAGATACCATGCTGAAGACTGTGGATTTTGTTCTGGCAGAGGAGCAAGAGTGGTAATTAGAAGTTACTGTTCATTCTGCGATCAAAAACACGCTTTGCGATGCATAGAAACTACGCTCTAGAACAGCAACCCTTTGTTTTGAACGCCCGCCTGCAGGCGGAAATCCATATAGGGAGGAACTTATGGCAAAGAAACCAGGAATCAAACTGATTGCAAATAATAAAAAGGCATTTCACGATTATTTTATAGAAGACACGTATGAGGCAGGAATTGCCCTGGCAGGAACAGAAGTAAAATCCCTGCGTATGGGAAAATGCAGCGTCAAGGAATCTTTTGTGCGGATTCAGAATGGGGAGGTTTATATCTATGGAATGAACATCAGCCCATACGAAAAAGGCAATATTTTCAATAAAGATCCCCTTCGTATACGTAAACTTCTCCTTCACCGCAGTGAGATCAACAAGATGGAAGCCAAACTGAAGGAAAAAGGTCTTACCCTTGTGCCAATCAAGGTCTATTTCAAGGACAGCCTTGTGAAGGTGGAAATTGGTATGGCAAGAGGTAAGAAATTGCATGACAAACGTCAGGATATCGCTAAGAAAGATCAGAGACGAGAAGCAGAGCGTGATTTCAAGGTGAAGAATTTATATTAAAAACAATGGGAGCTGGGGATTTTTATGATGAAAAATTCCCGGCTTTCGTAAATTTCTGTTAAACATTTATAGGGGATCAGCTGTAAAGATGCAGCATATAAAAAGTCAGACAGGTCAATATGGTATTTATTTAATATTCGCTGTACAGGCAGCATGAAAACAGTAAAAAGAGGTTGGCTATGGAAGAGAAAATAAAAGAGAAAACACAGGAAGCAAAGGAAACAATAAAAGAAAACCGTCCGATGAAAACCGTAGAGGATTCCAGAACGGAGCAGGTTCATCTGATCATGCACCAGCACTTAAATGCCGGCGGCAGGCTGTTCGGAGGAATGCTGATGCAGTGGGTGGATGAGGTGTCCGGCGTGGTTGCCATGCGTCATTGCGGAACTTACCGTGTCACAACTGCAGCTGTGGACAATCTGCAGTTTAAGGAGCCCGTTTACGAGGGTGAGATCCTTGTGATGATCGGCTATGTGACCTATGTGGGAAATACCTCCATGGAAGTGGAAATTGATTCCTATGTGGAGCGCGGGGATGGAATGCGTTACCTGGTTAACCGTGCTTTTTCTGTGATGGTAGCTGTGGATAAGGATGAGCGTCCTACCCGAATCCCCGGTCTTATTATCCACACAGAAGCTGAGAAAGGACGCCATGAGGCAGCTCTGCTCCGCAGGGATATGCGTAAAGAGCGAAGAGACGCCGGGTTTTAAACATTGAGACATGTTGTCAAAAACTATTTGAGTCAGAGATGGAGAAAACTGTCCCTGGCTCTTTTTGTTCACAGAAGAAGTACGCAGGATCTTCCTTCCCGGTGAAGGCACCAGAGAGAATGGGGAAAAGAATCCCGAGAGTTGCGGCGCGAAATCGTGCAAAGCATGATTTCTGTGCATCGCGAAGCGTGTTACTGTGAACGGAGTGAACAGTAACGAAAAGTTTAAAAATTGTATGAAATCATCCCGCGTTCGGTTGACAAGTCTGTCATACTCTGTAATAATAATGGAGAACAAAAAGTGGATATTAGAGGAGTTTAATTCCATTTTGTGGGAGGAATATAGATTATGAAAAAACGTTATGTGATTCTTGCAGCACTTTTGGTCACTGCTTTGGCAGCAGCTGGATGTGGCAAAAAAAAGACTGAAGATACAGGCAAGGATGGCCAGGTAACCGTGGCTCCTGCTGAGAATACAGATACAGCTTCAAGTGATGACAGTTCCCTGGTAGATATGCAGAAATCTGACGATGCAGATATCAAGAATGTGATTGGTGATAAGACTTCCACAGCTTCCAGGCTGATTCTTGTGAACGGTACCGGAGCTGCTGTGAAGGGACTTTACATTCGTCCGACTACGGATGACGATGATGACTGGGGCACAGAGCTGATCAATGGATTGTTTACTTTGAATGATGGCGACAAGGCTCTTTACTATTATGAGCCGGACGAGAAGGATGCAGATGGAAATGCGGTGACAAGCTATGACATCCGGATCACGTATGAGGACGAGGATTATACAGACTGCTATTTCCGTAAGCTTCCGCTGAAGACAATTTCAAAGATCACTCTTCATATGGATGGAACTGCTGAGGATGGAATTCCTTATGCTACTTATCTGACAGGAACGAGTAAGACAGAAACTTCTACCCTGAGTGAAGTGATGGCGCGTCTTGGTCTTGATGACAGCGAAGACAGTTCTGAGGATGATTCCCAGGAAACGGATACAGCACCAACGCCTACATCTGCGCCGCAGCAGTCAGGTCCTACTGCTGCACCTACATCTGCACCGCAGCCTACAAGTACTCCGGATAATAGTGGCGGCAGTAATACAGCACCGGATGATTCCAGTGCAGATAAGGCGAAACAGTATATCGGACAGCCGCTTTCCAGTCTTGTTGCAGCACTGGGAGAGGCTAACGGAAGTGATTATGAGAACGAGCCGGAGACCGGAGAGACAGGATATCATTATTATGACTCTTTCACAGTTTCTACCACTGTTGATGACAGCGGAAATGAGGTTGTTGCCGGAGTATGGTAAAATAAAAGAATAAAAAATAAGGCAGGATAAAAGCATGGAAATGAAAAGAGTTTTATTAAAATTAAGCGGCGAGGCTCTTGCCGGACCGAAGAAAACAGGATTTGACGAGGCAACTGTTCTTGCAGTAGCGAAGCAGATCAAGGCAATTTCTGATGAGGGAGTACAGATCGGCATTGTGATCGGCGGTGGAAACTTCTGGAGAGGACGTACCAGTGAGACGATAGACCGCAATAAGGCAGATCAGATCGGTATGCTTGCTACTATTATGAACTGTATTTATGTATCTGACCTTTGCAGATATACAGGTATGAAGACTGAGATTTATACACCATTTGCATGTGGTGCATTTACAAAACTGTATTCCAAGGACAGTGTAGAAGAGAGCTTTGCACAGGGCAAGCTGGTATTCTTTGCAGGCGGTACAGGACATCCGTATTTCTCTACTGACACAGCTACGGTTCTTCGTGCAGTTGAGATTGAGGCCGATGCGATTCTTCTGGCTAAGGCAGTTGATGGTATTTATGACAGCGATCCGAAGGTAAATCCTGACGCTGTGAAGTACGATGAAATCTCTATTCAGGAGGTTGTTGACAAGAAGCTTGCAGCTATGGATCTTACAGCTTCTATTATGTGTCTGGAGCAGAAAATGCCGATGCTGGTATTTGCTCTTGATGAGGAGAACAGCATTATCAACACCGTTCACGGAAAATTTTCCGGAACAAAGGTTACTGTATAAGCGCGTTGCGCAGAAAATAGGATAATACTGCTACCGGCAGAAAATCATAAAGAGGGAGATTAATTTTATGGATGAAAGAATTCAGAAGTATGAAGAGAAAATGAAAAAGACATTGGGCAGCTTAGAAGCAGAGCTGACTACTATCCGTGCAGGACGTGCCAATCCGCATATCCTTGACAAGCTGACAGTAGATTACTACGGAAGCCCTACACCGATTCAGCAGGTGGCAAATATCACAGTTCCGGAAGCTCGTATGATCCAGATCCAGCCATGGGAATCCAGCCTGATCAAGGGAATTGAGAAAGCAATCCTTACTTCTGATCTTGGTCTGAACCCGAATAACGATGGAAAAGTAATCCGTCTTGTTTTCCCGGAGCTTACCGAGGAACGCCGTAAAGATCTGGTTAAAGATGTTAAGAAAAAAGGTGAGGCAGCTAAGGTTGCTGTCCGCAACATCCGCCGTGATGCCAACGATGCATACAAGAAGCTGAAAAAAGAAGAGGATGTATCTGAGGACGAGATCAAAGAGTTAGAGGACAAAGTTCAGAAGCTTACAGACAAATACATCAAGGATGTAGATGCTGCAGTAGAAGCAAAAGGTAAGGAGATTATGACTGTATAAGGGCATATTACCTGAAGCGCAGAGCCGTTTGGACTAAAAATCTGCAAAACAGGATCCTTTTATAAAGAAACAGCAAAAAGAGCTCTTTAAAAAGAGCTCTTTTCTGCCCTTTTGTATGAAATTGTACGAATAATCTGAACGCTTATAACGAAAAAAGAAAAACAAAACACAAGGAGAAAAATATGAACGTACCCAATCATATTGCCATTATTCTGGACGGCAATGGCCGCTGGGCAAAGGCAAAGGGACTGCCTCGTGGCTATGGACATGTTAAGGGCTGCGCCAATCTGGAGCAGGTCTGCTATGATATTAAAGATCTGGGCGTGAAATATCTGACAGTATATGCTTTTTCCACGGAAAACTGGAAACGCTCCAGAGAAGAAGTGGACGGGCTTATGAAGCTGTTTCGCAGCTATCTGAAGAAATGTATCAAGATATCCCGGGATAATAAGATGAAAATCAAAATTATCGGCGATATCTCTGCTTTTGCACCGGATATTCAGGAAAGCATCCGTAAACTGGAGGAGTTTTCTAAGGATTATGATGAGCTGTACTTCCAGATCGCCATGAATTATGGAAGCCGCGATGAGATTACAAGAGGAATGCGAAAGATGGCACAGGATGTGGCGGATGGAAAAGTTTCTCCGGATCAGATCACAGAGGATACGATTGGAAGCTACCTGGATACTGCAGGAGTTCCGGATCCGGATCTTCTGATACGCACCAGCGGAGAACAGAGACTTTCCAATTTCCTTATGTGGCAGCTGGCTTATACGGAATTTTATTTTACAGACGTGGCATGGCCGGATTTCCATAAAGCAGAATTAGTACAGGCTATTGAGAAATATAATCAAAGAGACAGAAGATATGGCGGTGTGAAGGAGGAGTAAGATGTTTAAAACACGTCTTTTAAGCGGTATTGTGCTGGTCGCAGTTGCGCTTCTGACTATTATCAGTGGAGGTTATGTGCTGTTTTTTACACTGCTTGGGATCTCTCTGATCGGGATGCAGGAGCTTTATAAGGTTATGAAGGTCCGGGAAGACCATTTTAATGCCCTGGAAATTGCAGGCTATCTTGGAGCTGTGATCTACTATGTGCTGATGTCGCTGGATTTTGAAAAATATGGAATGATGGGCGTGATCATTTCGTTCATGATGTTTATGTTCGTTTACGTATTTACTTATCCCAAGTTCAAGGCAGATCAGGTAATGCCGGCGTTCTTTGGGGTGGTATACGTGGCTGTGATGCTCTCCTTTATTTATCTTACCAGGAACCTTCCAGATGGAAAATTTCTGGTATGGCTGATCTTTTTATGCTCCTGGGGATGCGATACCTGCGCATATTGTGTGGGAATGCTGATCGGCAGGCACAAAATGGCACCAATCCTCAGCCCGAAGAAATCAGTAGAAGGTGGAGTAGGCGGCGTGGCAGGCGCTGCGCTTCTGGGCGCAATTTATGCAGCAGCAACTGGCGGAAAGATTGCAGAGTATGCGCTGATTTGTGCAGTCGGAGCACTGATCTCCATGGTTGGAGACCTGGCTGCTTCTGCTATTAAGAGAAATCAGGGAATCAAGGACTATGGCAAACTGATCCCGGGACACGGTGGAATCCTGGACAGATTTGACAGTGTGATCTTTACAGCTCCGGCTATTTATTTCCTGGCGAAGCTTGTGCTGGGAATCTGATTCCGGATTGGCAGCGGGAGGCATAAAGGAATAAGAAGTGTGGAAATGATAAGATGTGATTTGTCCCTGAAATGGACTGAGAGGAATTTCAAATGAAGAAAATTGCAATTTTAGGCTCAACTGGTTCCATCGGTACACAGACCCTGGATGTAGTGAGAGCTAACGGCGATATAGAGGTGCTGGGAATCAGTGCAGGAAGAAATGTGAAAATGCTGGAAGAACAGGCAAGAGAGTTTCATCCTCAGCTGATTGCAGTGTGGGATGAAAATGCGGCAAAGGACCTGGCAGTCCGTCTTGCGGATATGGATGTAAAAATTGTGTCTGGTATGGAGGGACTTCTGGAGCTTGCGCGTATGCCCCAGACAGACATTCTGGTTACCGCTGTTGTGGGAATGATTGGAATCCGTCCTACAATGGAGGGAATCAAGGCGGGCAAGGACATTGCCCTTGCAAACAAAGAAACATTGGTAACAGCAGGTCATCTGATCATTCCGATGGCAAAAGAGCATGGAGTTCAGATCCTTCCGGTAGACAGTGAGCACAGTGCTGTTTTCCAGGCTCTTCATGGGGAAAAGCGGGCGCAGGTTGAGAAGCTTCTGATCACAGCTTCCGGTGGTCCCTTCCGTGGAAGAAAAAGAGAAGAACTGGAACATGTGACGCTTGCAGATACCCTGAAGCACCCGAACTGGGTAATGGGACAGAAGATCACAGTAGATTCTGCAACCCTGGTCAATAAAGGTCTGGAGGTTATGGAAGCCAGATGGCTGTTTGATGTGGATTTGGATCATATTCAGGTTGTTGTCCAGCCAAAGAGCATTATCCATTCGATGGTAGAGTTTAAAGATGGTGCGGTTATGGCGCAGCTTGGAACTCCGGATATGCGGCTTCCAATCCAGTACGCACTCTATTATCCGGAACGCAGATATCTGGATGGAGAGAGACTGGATTTCCATAAATTGAAAGAGATTACTTTTGAAGATCCGGATATGGATACATTCCTGGGGCTTCCAATGGCTATGGATGCTGCAAGAAAAGGAGGCAGTATGCCTACTGTGTTTAACGCAGCAAATGAGCTGGCTGTGAAGAAGTTTTTACAGGAAAAAATCGGCTTTCTGGATATTTACGACATTATTGCACAGTCTATGGAAAGACATACAGTGATTCGGAATCCGGAGCTGGAGGAGATACTGGCAGTAGAAGACGAGACTTATAAATGGATTGAAAGCAGGTGGTAGGTTGAAGATTATTCTGGCATTATTGATTTTCAGTGCGATCATTCTTTTTCATGAGCTGGGACATTTCCTTCTTGCAAAGAAAAATAAGATCGTAGTAACGGAGTTTTCTCTTGGAATGGGACCAAGACTGCTTAGCAAAGAGAAGAACGGAACCAGGTATTCTCTGAAGCTTTTGCCTCTTGGCGGTTCCTGTGCCATGCTGGGAGAAGATATGGAAGATGAGTCCAAGGGAACTTTCAATGGTGCACCGGTTTGGGGAAGAATCGCTACAGTTGCAGCAGGACCGGTGTTTAACTTTATTCTGGCCTTTGTGTTTGCAGTGCTCATTGTTACGCTGGTGGGCTATGACCCGGCAGAGGTTACGCAGGTGGAGAGTGGTTCTACTGTGGCTGAAGCTGGTCTTCAGGAAGGGGATATTATCAAAGAATATCAGGGGTATCATATTGATCTGGCAAGAGATCTTTATCTGTATATGTATCTGAATAATCCACAGGAGGATGAGACCATTCATATGACTGTGGAGAGGGATGGCAAAGATGTGGAGCTGGTCTTCAAACCAGACGTACAGGTGAGATACCTTCTTGGCTTTAACAGAAAGAGTACCGATTCTCTTGAGGTGGCATCCCTGATTCCGGGAATGGGCTTATCTGAAACTGGCGTGGAGCCTGGGGACGTGATCACTTCCATTAATGGCACCAGACTGGAGAGTTCGGACGATTATACTGCATATCTTGCAGAGCATCCTCTCACAAGTGAGCCTGTGACCATTACTTATGAGCGTGATGGCCTGGAATACAACGCTGAGGTAACTCCATCGGAGTCCCGCACAGCAGTGCTTGATTTTTCTTATAATCTGGCGTACACGAAGACACATGGATTTGAAGTGCTGAAGTATGGAACACTGGAAGTAAAATATATGATCCGCTCTACCTTACTCAGCCTGAAAGAGCTTCTTACCGGCGGACTGGGCGTAAAGGATTTAAGCGGTCCGGTTGGCGTAGTTGATGCAATTGGCAGCACCTATGAGGCAAGTAAGAGTGAGGGTATGCTGACAATCTGGGTAAATATGCTGTATATGGCAGCTCTTTTATCTGCAAACCTTGGTGTTATGAACCTGCTTCCGCTTCCTGCACTGGATGGTGGCCGGCTTGTATTTCTGATTATCGAGGCTATCCGGAGAAAACCGGTGAACAGACAGATTGAGGGCATGGTTCATTTTGCAGGTTTGATGGTGTTGATGCTTTTGATGGTTGTAGTTATGTATAATGATATTTTGAAGATTTTTTAATCTTTTTGAAATGAAAAAGCTGTAAAAAAATGAAAGCGAAGGCTATGTGTATCAAACGGATATGCATAGCCTTTTTTGATGCAGCAGACGATTCTGCAGCAAATTCCTATTACCCAAAAAAGCTTTTCCAGGCAGTGAGAGGAAATAACGGAAATGCAGATGAGGGGGATGGTCTGCTGCAGGCGGCAAATCTTGCAAGGGGATTCCTTTTTATAGGGAAAACTTCCGAATATGTAGTAATAAAAACTACATAATAAAGTGTCGAATAAAAGTAAAACTTGACATAAAAACAATAATGCTTTATACTAAAATAGTTTTAAAATCAAACTAAATTAAAGCATGGAGGATATTGTTTTGGATAGAGAATACAAAAGCAGTTTGAGATGTTTGAAAATTGGAGATAAGGTGGCAGAACTTCCTATTATTCAAGGGGGAATGGGCGTGGGAGTGAGCCGTAGCTCCCTGGCTGGCGCGGTGGCAGCAGAAGGAGGAGTGGGAGTTATTTCCACAGCTCAGATCGGATATGATGAGGCTGGCTTTGAGAAAGACCAGGCGGGATGCAATCTGAAGGCAATAAGAAAGCACATATGGAAGGCAAGGGAGATTGCCAAGGGAAAAGGGCTGGTCGGTGTTAATATTATGGTAGCGCTGAAACATTATAAAGAGCATGTAAAGGAAGCTGTGGAATGTGGTGCAGATGTGATCATCAGTGGCGCAGGACTTCCCATGAATCTGCCAGAGCTGGTACCGGAGTTTTGCAGAACAAAGATTGCGCCTATTGTTTCTTCAAAAAGGGCAGCAAATCTGATTCTGAAAATGTGGGCACATCGATATAACCGGACTGCAGATCTGATCGTAGTGGAAGGACCGGAGGCAGGAGGACACCTGGGATTTTCCAGGGATCAGCTGGCTCACAGGGATGAGATGGATTTTGACCAGGAAATCCGGGATATTATTGCATGTAAAAAGGAATATGAGGAAAAGTTTGGCCGGGAAATTCCAGTGGTAGTTGCTGGCGGAATTTTTGACCGGAAAGATATTGATCATGCTATGGCACTTGGGGCAGATGGTGTGCAGATCGCAAGCCGGTTTGTGGCGACAAAGGAATGCGATGCCGATGAAAGGTATAAACAGGCGTATGTAAATGCAAGGAAAGAGGATGTGCAGATTATCCAGAGCCCTGTAGGAATGCCTGGAAGGGCGCTTTGCAATCCTTTTATGAAACTGGTAGAGAATGGACGGATTCCAGTAAAGAAGTGCTATAACTGCCTGGAAAAATGTAATCCAGGACAGGTTCCGTACTGCATTACCAAGGCATTGATCGATGCAGTTAAAGGGGATGTAGAGAATGGTTTGATGTTCTGCGGGGCAAATGTTGGAAGGATTGACAAAATTACTTCAGTGCATGAATTGATTAGGGAATTGGCGGAAGGCTGATGATTTGCCGGTTCCTATATGATGATGCTGCCGACAGGCGGCATGTCCATTTAGATTTAGAAGGTTTAGATTAGATTTTTATGGCGGGAGAGAAAAATCCCGCCATATTGTGTTTACTGTAATTCTGCAATCCGGGTGACGCCTACGTAAATTTCCTGAATTTTGTACCAGGTGGCATAATCTACGATTCCGGTTTCCGGGAGACCGAAAATATTCTGGAATTTGCGGACAGAGGCCTGAGTCTGGACACCATAGATTCCGTCCGGATTTACTTTTGGAAGAGCAGGGTAGGCCTGGCTGATAGCATTTAGCTGTTCCTGAAGCTGGAGTACTTTGCTGCCGGAAGCACCGATATCCAGGTCATATCCTGGCCAGGAGGAAGGAATTCCGGAGATTTCTTCTGCCACATTGATATACATATCGTTTCCGTAGAAATACCGCAGGATTTCAATGGTGGAATATCCCTGATCCCCAAGCCGCTTGCTTCCCCATTGTGTCATCCATCCTCTGTCCCGGCACTGCACCCGCTCTCCGTCGCAGTACTGGGTAAGAATTGGCTGACGGACGTTAGGACGGGATAGATAATTCTCGAAAAGTTCGTCTACAATGCGGTCAATAGAGTCAAAGATGTTTCGTCCGCGGATCCATTTGTGGTCGTAGGCGGTGGAGGAGGTGATGGTGTAGTCTTTCCCTTTATTGCGGTACCACTCCGTGTATACCCGGTTTAGGGTAAAGGACATAATTGCCAGGATGTTGGCGCGGATAGTGTCGTCAGGCCAGGTGGCATAGATTTCGCTGCTTGCTACATTTTTGATATAGTCGCGGTAGCGGACATAATAATTAGAGGCGGAGTTATCACCTACAGGCCCATCGTGCACTACAATGTATTCCGGAATTACGACCTTGCTTAGAACAATTTCGCCAGTTTCGTGTACTGGTTTAATTTCAGATTCCTGTATTTTTGGTGGATATTCATAGAAAAGTGTATGGGGAGGAATGACAATTCTGTTTTCCGAAACAGTGTCTTGCCTGGGATTCAGAAGGACAGGCTGTTTGGCCAGAACCGCAGGCAAGACTTCTGTGCCTGCGATTTCCTCCTGGTGAAAATCCTCGGCTTTGATCTGCATGGAATATTCTGCATAAGGCTGCGCCTCCTCGGAAGCATTCAGGCTGTATTCCAGAGGAGGCGTTTTTAATTGAAGGACAGGGGTGTTGCCGGAAGAATCCGTGCGGACTTCTTCAATGACACTGTTTGGATCACCTGTATAAGAAATACGGACCAGTGCATTTTCCACAGGGCGGTTGTCTGTTTTTGAATGGACCGTTATCTGTAAGGTACCCTGGTCTACATTTTCCTGCTGTGCACATAAGGCTTTTCTGTAATACATGGACGACCTCATAAAATGCTCTTCCAGGTATTATATGCTAAAAATGCAATTGTGAAAACATAATTCAGGGATGTTTGTGGGGATGAGAATATATTATAATAGTAAAGAGGCAGCAGGACAGCGGTGCCTACGGTGAAAAAAACGAAAGAAGGAATAAAATGAAACACTTAAGAAAACAAATTGCAGGCTATCTTTTAACGCTTATTCTGCTTATGGCAGGAATCGTATTCCCTGGAAGTGGGGAAAAGGTTCTGGCATCTGGCGGCAGCATGACTGTGCATTTCCTGGATGTGGGACAGGGATTATCCATTCTGGTGCAGTCAGAGGGACAGAATCTGCTGTATGATGGTGGTCCAAGAAGCGCGTCCAGCTATGTGGTGTCCTATTTGCAGGAGCAGAATGTGTCAGAAATTGATTATCTGATTTCATCCCATTACGATGAGGATCATGTGAGCGGACTGATTGGCTGTCTGAATGCATTTCAGGTGGACAATGTGATTGGAGCAGATTATATCCATGATTCTTCCCTTTATGGCTCTTTTATGGATGCAGTGGCAGCACATGGGCTTGAAGTACAGCATCCGGCAGTGGGGGCGGAGTATACATTTGGCTCGGGAGAATTTACAATTCTTTCTCCAAAGGAAATCAGCAAAGAGAGTAATGCTAATTCGGTGGCAATTAAGCTGACGAATGGAGAAAACAGTTTCGTTTTTACCGGGGATGCAGATTTTAACTGTGAGGCAGATATGGTGAATTCCGGGCTTGATCTGAGCTGCGACGTGTTAAGTGTGGGCCATCATGGATCTGCTACATCCACAAGCTGGGATTTTCTTCAGGCTGCAGTTCCGGAATTTGCAGTGATCAGCTGCGGCGCAGGAAATATGTATGGTCATCCGCATGCGGATACCATGGAAAAACTGTCAGATATGGGAATTCAGGTATATCGCTCTGATGAACAGGGAACCATTGTAGCTTCTTCGGATGGAAGTGCTATTACCTGGAGTGCAGATCCTTGCAATGATTATACTTCAGGTGATGGAGAAACAGCTGGGCAAAGTGAAGGGGAGAATGGATTTACAGCTGAAGATAATAGCGGAACTGATGCAGCTGCAGCATCAGAAAAGTCAGAACAGATTGCTGCAGCAGATGACAGTCAGGAGGAAATGGTATGGATATCTGCTACAGGAAGTAAATATCACAGTATTCCTGACTGTGGAAATATGAATCCGGATAAGGCATATCAGGAGCCAGTCTCACAGGCTGAGGCTCAAGGATATGAAGCTTGTAAGAAGTGCTTTTGATTATATATATTTAACCGAAATTTTCCATTATATTTCGGAATATCCCTTTTTTATTTGGGGAAATTCTGGTATACTAGAGCGTGTTTGAAAAAGGCTTTCTGCAAGATGTGCGTCACAATTTGTGGGAGATTTTGCCCGAATGAGGGCGCCGTAGCGGGCTACGGCAACCGAATTCGGGCAAAATATACCGCAAAGTGGGGCGTGCAGATTGCGGGAATGATTTTTCAAACAGGCTCTAAAGTGTATGCTTAGTAGAACGTACGGAATATAAAATATAATAACTGTGTAGTTTTCGGACCGTAATCCGTGAGGGCTCCGGCAGTTATAAATAAATTGGTGGTGTAAAATTAGTGAGTGAACAGAAAAGAGTAATTTATACAAAGGAGGAACTGGCTGCGAAGGTAAAGGTTCCGGCTATCGTGGAGCAGGATCTGAAGCGCATTATCAGTGATCGCCTGGAACAATGCGGTCTGTATTACAGATGCTTTTCCAGAATCAAGACAGCTTCTTCTATGGCTCATAAATTTGCTCTGAAAGATTATGGCGCGGAGAATAAGAAACTGCAGGACCTGGTAGGTGTCCGTATTAACCTGTATTTTGATGATGATGTAGAAATCTGCCAGAATATTGTGGAAAATACCTTTGATGTGATTGGCTGGTCCACTTCGGAAAGAAGCGAGGAGGAGTTCAAACCTACGAAATTAAACGGCGTGTGCCGTCTTCCGGAATATTTGCGATCAGAAATTTCAACAGAGACCTGGGATATGTATATTGATGATACCTTCGAGATTCAGATTAAGACCATGTTTTTCGAGGGCTGGCATGAGATCGAGCACGATATGCGCTATAAAGGAGAGGAACTGTGGAAGAATTACAAGGGCTTTTCCAGATACTTTAACAGTATTCTGGCAACTTTGGAGCTTTGTGATAAATCCATGGTTACCCTGTTTGAGGATCTGGGACATTCCCTTTATAAATCAGGCAGATGGAGTGATATGATCAAGAGCCATTTCCGCCTGAAACTGGGAGAGGGACAGCTTTATCCTGAGGTGGCGAAGCTTCTGGATGAGGATTGTGACCAGCAGGTGGAGAACCTGGCCAAGCGTATTTATAAGACCAGCAAGCAGACACTGGTAGATCAGCTGCTTCACCGCAGCCGCAAGGTACCGATCAATGTAAATACGATCATTGCCCTGTTAAACGACAGTCAGTTCCACGACAGTCGTCTGACAGCTATTTTTAAGGAACGTGATGTTTATAATGATGGTCGCGAGGAGAGCCTCGGAGAATCCTGGCATTATGAGATGAAGCCTCTTATCCGCCACAACGTGTTCCAGATGTGCACACAGGTGGATGGAAGCCGTCTGAAGGAAGAGAAACCGGCATCTGCTGCAGAGATTTTCCAGCAGGCAGCAGATGCGATATATGGCTGGATCGTGGGGAAATATGGCGGTCTGTTTAAGGAAATGCCACAGAAGACCAGTACTTATCATGCTGACATTCTGGCTTATCATGTAGCTGTGAATTATGATCCGGACAATCATCGGCTGAATATGCATGTAAGACATATGGATATGGAAGTGGGCGGCAGAATCTGGTATTCAGAAGCCGGACTTGAAGTGTCGCGTCAGGATGAAGTGATTCTGAAGGTTTGCAATGGATATGCACAGCCGGAGAGAGAACACACCATCCAGGACCCGGGAGTAACTTTCTTCAGTTATCCTGGATATTATAAGACGATTGTTGACAATATCGGAATTGTAAATGGAATCGAATGTTCTAACAGAAGACGTATTTTGCGAGAGGATATGTTTGGGAATCTTATTGCAGCGTTGAAAGATTCAGGGCGTTTATTCCCTGTTGTTGTGATCGTCTCAAGAGAAACTGCAGACGGAATGATGGATGAGGATTGGCTGGGCCAGTTCCGTGTATCTGATTTTACAAGGACTGTATGGCGATATTCTCATGTATTTACGGCGCATGAGTCTGTTGGAAAGAAATTTCTGAAACTTGCAGGAATTGATATTCGCCAGATTGATGATATCCCAAGGCTTTATATTTTCTGGCCGGGCGGAGATGTGGACGACTATGGTCCGGAGGATGTTACCAACTGTAGCTTTGGCCGTCACCTTGAGGCAAGAGGCGATGCCCGCACCTATGATATTGTGCGTGGCGGACAGGCGTTCTATCATAAGATCGTTACAGATTTAAGAGAATGGAATATTTCTGCTGATATGTGGGAAGGATTTAAGCTGGAGACAGTGACAGAACTTCCGAAATAGAATGATAAAAGTACACCGGTAATAAAAAAGACCTGCAAAACGGATGGTTTGCAGGTCTTTTTTACTTTATAGGAAAGACCGCCTGTGGCGCTCTCTTGAATTGAAAAATGCCCGCACGGAGGCGGGCACGACGACAAGACGATTCTTGGATTAGAAGATATAAAAACCTTCCTCTCCAAAATCGTCATCAAGTTCGTCATCATTTAGAAAATAATCCATATCCAGAAGTTCTTCTTCGCTCAT
>NZ_JBCPGE010000053.1:30082-30855 GCF_040914025.1 Ruminococcus sp. RTP21484sp1_RTP21281st1_A8_RTP21281_210402 | reverse complement strand
TTAGGAATTATATGCATTGCCTCAATATTAATTTGGTTAAAATGAACAACTTAGAATGTTTTTCAAACACGCTCTAGCTGCAATATCCTTTGATATGCAAAAAACCGCCTTGTATCAGCATTCCCATTCCTGGTAAATTCATGCTGTACAAAGCAGTTTCTCTTTCATAGTTTCTTATGAACCGCTCTATCTTATTTTAGAGTGTATTTGTAAAATCATTCTCGCAATCTGCACGCCCCGGTTTGCAGCATATTTTGCCCAAATTCGTAGAGCGTGTTTGTGAAATCATTCCTGAAAATTATGACGTGCCTCTTATGAAAGCTGTTTTAATTTGCATACAAATAAGAACTGTATGTAGGATCATCAATGTTTGAGGAATCAATCCATGCCGGGTCGATACGCACATTCCGCTTGATTTCCACACTCTTCTTTGGTGCTGTAGTCAAAAGTGCTGTCCAGATGGTCTGATATCCCATCGCGTAAGGCTGCTGGGAAACCACGCCGACCTCTTTACTATTCCAGATAGCCTCCTGTTGTTTCGCTGTGGCATCCACACCAACCATCACAATGGAATCCTTTGTCTCATCCTTTTTCATGTCCAGATACAGATCGGCAATATCTGCATTATCGCAGAAAACACCGTCCAGCTGCGGATATTTGTCAAGAACCTCCTGCATGGCAGCTGTCATATCATCTACCTGATCCTGATAAACAATCTCCACAACTTCAATATCCGGATAATTGGTGATATAATTGGTAAAACCGCTTACACG
>NZ_JBCPGE010000053.1:0-29930 GCF_040914025.1 Ruminococcus sp. RTP21484sp1_RTP21281st1_A8_RTP21281_210402 | reverse complement strand
CTGTAACACCAGAGTCAAATGCCACAACCGGGATTCCATTCTCCTTGGCAGCTTCCAGCTGCGCCTGAAGGGAATCCATATCGCTGGCAGAAACACAAAGTACATCCGGATTCTCTGCAATTACCGCATCTATGGTATTTACCTGGCTCTCCACATCTTTCTCATCGCTGGCGCCTTCAAAGGTCATGGTCACCTGATCTTCTTTCTTGAAGCCATATGCCTCGTTTACATCGGCAATTGCCTGCTCCATTCCTTTCTTAACCAGTCCCCAGAACTCTCCGCTTGTACTCTTGCTTACAACTGCCACCCGGGATCCTGCCTGGAGTTCTACAGATGTATCAATTTCAGGAATAAGAGGATCCTTTTCTTCCTGGGCTTCTTCTGTGGATTCCGTAGTCTGCCCGTCAGAAACCAGTGGCGCGATCACTTTCTCCACTTCTTCTTTCTTACAGCCTGTGAAGGTGCATAATGCAGCCAGAACAACAGCAGGTATCACTGCTACTTTTTTCATTTTATTCACTCCTCATCTGAATGTTTAAAGTTTTTTCAAAAAAACTTTTTATAACTATTTTTCGCAGTCTTCATCTTTGTTTAATCTTGCTTTTACATTATACACAATTTCGGTTCCACGTCTATAGTTTTTATGGTTTTTTCACATTTGCGGGATAGAAATCCCCTTAAACTCAGTCCCTTCCGGCTTTGTCACGAATTTCATCACCTTTCCGGTTACCGGATGGAAAAAGGTAAGGCTTGCGGCGCACAGAGCCAGGCTGCCTGCCCCGATGGTCACATTCGTTCCGGCACCATATTTCCGGTCACCAGCCAAAGGCATTCCTGCATGAGCCATCTGAACCCGGATCTGGTGATGACGGCCTGTATCCAGATGAATTCGAAGCAGCCATTTTTTCTTTCCGGAAATTGCATCCACAGCCTCACCGAGAACCTCATAGGAAAGTCTGGCCTTCTTCGCACCAGGAGTGTGCGCATTTACCACGGAAGAAGTATTGGATTTTCCATCTTTTTTCAGATAATCCTCCAGAACTTTTTCTTTTTTCCCAGCCTCGGCCTGCTTTCCATATGTTACTGCCAGATAAATTTTTTCCATCTTTCCAGCTGTAATCTGTGCACTTAACGATTTCGCGGCCTCAGGTGTCTTCCCAAATACAAGAATACCTTCTACCGGCTGATCCAGCCTGTGGATTACTGCCAGATATGGAATCCTTCTCCCACCACCGTCTTGCATTGCCAGATAATTTTTCAGGCTGCTCTCCAGATCCATGGCACCGATTCTTGCATTCTGTACCGCAATTCCCGCTGGCTTACGGCAAACTATAATTTCTTTATCTTCGAAAAGAATGTAGTCCTCTATTTTCCCACTAAACATCGTCTGCTTCCCTCATAGTTTCCAATTTTCTCCGCTCATTATAGCGGATTAAAGCCTGATTTACAAGCTCACACTTTCTATTCCGGTATGCTTTATGCTGCATATCGGTTCCTGTTCACTTCGTATCCAATACATCATCCCGCTTTTTTGTCTCTCACAGCATGGAAAAGGACGGTCATCATTTTACTTATATTTCAAATGATGACCGTCCTAAAATTCTTCAGTATTCAATGGTCTTTTCCTCGTTTTTCAAATTGATTTACAATTTAATATTTACGTGGTCTTTATTCAGTTGTTCTATATTCAGTTTTAAGTTTTTATTTAAAATATCTTATCTTATTTCCTGCTCATAAACGATATGATGTTTATCATTCGGTTTATTTAGAAGTTTGATAGATTGAAATTATAATTCACGTTTTATAATTTCTTCTGCAGAAATATCGGATATACTTCTCAGGCTCTGAATCATTATCATAAACAATTTCAAACTTAATTCGGTTAAATCCAAAACCACTTACTGGTTCATATGCTCTCTTATATGTATTATACAAAAAAGTTTGAGCGGAAGTTCCTGATCTATTTCTGACTGGAATATCAATTATGATATTCTTCTAATGCAAAGTTTCGATTCATATTCTAAAGGTTCAATAGGAATCTCAAGATATCCTGCTTATCTGTGATAAGGGGTTATATCCTCTGGAGAAATGTTTCTTTACACAAGTTCCAGATCTTTGTATTAGTGGTGGACAGTTATTCAATATAAGTAATCGCTTCTATTTACCTTGGATACGTTTATAAGTATCAGCTGAATCAAGTGATACTTTATTTTCTATTTACACGGTTCTCGTATCAGGTCTTCTTGCAGGAAATGCGATTCCTGTCTCTCTTATATTGATTAGAAAGATTTTATGTTCCCATTGGAATCACTAAGCTCCTTTCTTTATAAAGTTGTTTTTCTTTTGATGAGCTTATATTACCATCTCTGATCTTATTTGTCAATACTTTTTCTTGTATTTTTTGTTTTATTTCTGTTTTATTTTGGCACTTCACGTTGTATTTCTGTGTTTTTTACTAATTATTGTAATTATTCAGAATATTTGTTTATATAACAAGAAAGACTCCTTTTTGCAAAAGGCTAAATGGGTGTTTAAAAAAGGCTTTCTGCAAGATATACGTCATGATTTGTGGGAGATTTTGTCCGGTTGAGGGTATCATAGCGGGCTACGACAACCGAATTCGGGAAAAATATACCGCAAAGTGGGACGTGCAGATTGCGGAAATGCTTTTTTAAACACGTTCTAGCCTATGTAGAAACACATTGAGCGATATTTGCCTTTTCGTTGCAGTGTGATCATACCATGTAGAACTTTTTATGTAACAGGGAATTCTGATAAAAAGGCAGGTCGCTCTCAAAAAGAATGACCTGCCTCATAACATTTTATTTTCTATTGTAGTTGATCAGACAGCCTTTCAGGATGATTTCCCGCTCATCATCTGTCAGCTCTCCAAGTGTTACGGTAAACGGAACCAGTCCGCTCTCTTTTACCACATAACCGGTAATGCTGTCGGCTTTCTCTTCCACTGCCTTGCGGATTTCCGGGAAGAACAGGTAATCACCGTTTACAAACGGAAGATCACCGGCCGGGATCAGGAATGGAAGCATTCCCCAGTTAATCAGGTTGGAACGGTAACGTTTGGTAGCGTATTCGTTGGCAATGTTTGCCCACCCGCCAAGTACTTTCTGACAGGAAGCAGCCTGCTCACGGGCAGAACCATCTCCGGGCTTCACTGCGAAAATAGTACTTCCAACGCCAAGATTGCCTTTGCCAGCTTCCGGATACTCTTTGTTCACCGCTTCCATAACCGGCTTCAGCTCTGGCAGTGCATCCAGCGGACATTCGCCGTTCTCAATGGCATGCTCTGCTTTCTGAACCTCTTTTGCCCGTCCAACATAAGCCGGATCCTTTCTGGAAAGAGTAAACTCAGCCAGTCCAAGAGGATTGGAACGGTAGGAGGAAGTCTCACCGGATGGGATCAGCTCGTCGGTAGTAGTTACCGGATCGTGAATTTCGGAAACAACCTTCAGAACCAGATTCTCTGCAAGTGCCGGCATCTTCGGCCAGTCTTTGATGTTCGGTCCAAACTGGATCTCAACAGACGGATCAGCCACGCCTTTGCTGTCAAATACACGGTTATCGTAAATCGTTTTATCAAAGAAATATTTCTGTCCTCTGTACTCTCCTGTGAAATTCTCAGCAGAGGTAAGGAATCCCTTGTTTGCAGCTGTAGCAGCGATAGAACGGGCATCCATAAGTGCAACAGAAGAAATCTGACCATTCTGGATCTTGGAGCCTTCACGGTTCGGGAAGTTTCTGGTGGTATGGCGGATACTGAAAGCATTGTTTGCCGGAGTATCTCCAGCACCGAAGCATGGACCGCAGAATGCAGTTTTCACAACAGCACCTGTCTCAAGAAGATCTGCCAGAACTCCATTCTTAGCCAGCTCCATATAAATCGGAGTACTTGCCGGATATACGCTTAAAGTAAAGGCATCTGCACCGATGCTGGTTCCGCGGAGAATATCCGCTGCAGCACAGATATTCTCAAATCCACCGCCTGCACATCCTGCAATAATTCCCTGGTCAACATAAAGCTTTCCGTCTACAACCTTATTACGGAGAGTATAAGGAACCTTGCCGTCCAGACTTACCAGAGCTTTTTTCTCAACATCGGCAAGGATGTCATCCAGATTTGCATTCAGTTCATCAATTGTATAAGTATTGCTTGGATGGAACGGCATAGCGATCATTGGCTTGATCTCGCCAAGGTCAATCTCCACACAGCCGTCATAGTAAGCCACATCTCCCGGTTTCAGCTCTTTATAGCTCTGGGCTCTTCCATGGATCTCGTAAAACTCCTGAATCTTCTCATCTGTCTGCCAGATGGAGGAAAGGCAGGTAGTCTCAGTAGTCATAACATCGATTCCAATACGGAAATCAGCACTTAAATTAGCTACGCCAGGACCTACGAACTCCATTACTTTATTCTTCACATAACCATTTGCAAATACTTTACCAATGATAGCAAGAGCAACGTCCTGCGGTCCTACGCCCGGACGTGGGCTTCCTTTCAGATAAATAGCAACAACTCCTGGCATATTGATATCATATGTCTGGGAAAGAAGCTGCTTCACAAGCTCCGGTCCCCCCTCTCCCATAGCCATGGTACCAAGAGCGCCATAACGGGTATGGCTGTCTGAGCCAAGAATCATCTTGCCGCACTCAGCAAGCATTTCGCGGGCAAACTGATGGATAACTGCCTGATGTGGCGGAACATAGACACCGCCGTATTTTTTCGCACAGGTAAGACCAAACATATGGTCATCCTCATTAATAGTACCGCCAACTGCACAGAGGGAGTTGTGACAGTTGGTCAGAACATACGGTACCGGAAAACGCTCCAGTCCGGAAGCACGTGCAGTCTGGATAATTCCTACAAAAGTAATATCATGGGATGTCAGTTTATCAAATTTAATCTGAAGCTTGTCCATATTACCGGAAGTATTATGGGCTTTTAAAATAGAATAGGCAATGGTATTTCTTGCTGCATCTTCTCTGGAAACAGGAAGCTGGGCTTCAGCTGCCGGAATGATTTCCTTTCCATTCTGCAGATACACGCCAGTATCATATAATTTCATAATAAAGCTCCTCCTCATCTTGAGAGATTTATAAGTAACAAATATTATGCAGCTGTTCACCAGCAACATTCTGAGAGGTATTTTTTGTGAACAGCAGCAACATTATCGTTAATTATAGTAGATTTCTCCGAAAGGGTCAAGCAAAAACACTTTAGCGTGCTAAAAAGCTTTTTTTGCAAAAAATGGTCTGTAATTTTGCTCCACATTTCTGTTGCAACTTTTTCAAATCAGTGATAAGGTAGAATCTACCAACACTGAAATAATGGGAGGTGTTCTAAGATGTTTCGCCTTTGGGGACGAATCTGGAAAGATAACCATATGCTGAAGGATACCGTGATCTGTGATGACCGCCAGGAGACCAGAACGCACAAGGTTTTTCACTGTCTGGAGCAGATCTGTTATGAGCTGGATCTTGGTAATCCAATCTGGCTGGATACTACGGTGCGGGATTTTAAGAAGCACAGTAAAACACGTTTTTATCAGGATAATTTTATTGAACAGATTGACTTTGATTACCTGGAAATACAGGTAATAGAGGAAGATGGAGAAGAATGATGAAAAAGACAAAAATGTTTATGCTGGTTCTCACCAGCGCAGTACTTGCCCTTACTCCGGTAACTGCAAACGCAGCTGAAGCTGCACCTTCTCAGGTAACGGAAACTGTTATTGCCACCCCTACTCCGACACCCAAAAAGCCACAGAAAAAAGGCTGGGTGAAGACCAAATCCGGAATCAGAAGATACTATCGAAAAGGAAAACGCCTCACCGGTTTCCAGAAGATTGGCAAGAATTATTTCTATTTCAGTGCCAAGGGAACCCTATTAAAAAATACTACTGTTAATAAAGGTTACAGGGGATTTACTTACTACATCGACAATAAAAGTCATGTAATCGGCAGAAAAAAGGGTTCTACCTACTATACTGCCAGCGGAAAGAGAATGACTCAGGTTCAGATTGCCAACCTCCGCTCCAAGCAGATTGCAGCAGAGATCACCAATTCCAGCATGTCCAAATCCCAGAAGCTTCAGACATGTTTCAACTGGGTGATCAAGGGCTATTATAATATCTGGCGTGATTTTGACCAGGGCGGCAAGGACTGGCCGGCTACTTTTGCAAATGACCATTTTCTGCATCACAACGGAGACTGCGTTTCTGACGCTGGCGCATTTGCTTACCTCGCCAAGGCAATCGGATACAAGAATGTTTATGTATGTGCCGACGCTGTGCAAAGCAACAACAATGCCCACGCATGGTGTGAGATCAACGGGTATGTTTATGACCCGCTTTTCGCAGAGGCAAAGAGTTACAGCAAGTATTACGGTGCAACCTATGGTTCTTATGGACTTTACCCGGTTTTGAAATATAAGATCTCATAAATAGTTAATATTCGCTGTACTGGCTACAACAACTAAATTCAGACAAAATATATGCGGCGCACAGATTACAAAAGCTCCCGGATCCGCTACAGGATTCCGAGAGCTTTTTTTGCAAGCTGGTCAGCCATATCGTTGTATTTGTCGTTGGAGTGTCCTTTTACTTTTACAAAATGGACTTTTACTTTCTTCATGACCCCCCGGTAAAAGCTCTGATACGCAATTGTTCCGGGTTTGGTAGCTTTCCAGGCACCGGTGCACCATTTGGCAATGCCTTCATAATCATGGTAAATGGTGATTTCCGGAATATTATGATCCACAGCATACTGCATTGCCGCTTCGGAGCCTTTGATTTCTCCTGCTACATTATGCATCAGTGCCAGCTCTTTGTCTGTCATTTTTTCGCAGAATGTGTGCTCTTCTCCATCCTTCAGGATGACCATTCCGTAGGAAAATTCGCCGGTGTCAGAGCGGTAACTGCCATCTACGTAGGCAATCACCTGGTCTGACGCAGGTTTTTCTGCCCTGGAAAGTGTATCCGGGATGCCCTCTGCACTCACACCGGCAAATGCCTGTGCCTCTTCCATAGTGGAAAAGCTCTTAAATTCTGCTCCCGAAAATCCCATGACCTGTTTCTGGCACTCTGCCCAGGTCATAAATACACCTGTTTTTCTGCCTGTTCTTACTGCATAGTATTTCTTTGCCATGTAGTCTCCCTTCTGTATCAGACATTCTCAAACACTTTTTCTTTAATTATAACGAAACTGTTTCTTATCTTCAATAATAGATTAGAGCATGTCCACAACACACTCTAATCTATCCCTGGCCCGAAACTTTAATATACCCTGTTTGTCCTGTCGTCACGTTGGAACCGCTGAATGTTTTTCACCACTTCATCCACTACGCGGAATCTGGTCTCTTTCGCAGCCCATGCAATATGCGGAGTAATGATCAGTTTATTGCTGTCCTGGATCTTAAGAAGCGGATTCTCCGGATCCATTGGCTCTTTGCAAAGAACATCAAGGCCTGCACCTGCAATGGAGCCTTCGGTAAGAGCTGTATACAAATCTGGCTCATTTACAATGGCGCCTCGCGCAACATTCAGGAAAATAGCGGTTTTCTTCATCTTACGGAATTTTCCCAGTGTCATCAGGTTCTCCGTGTACCCATTCAGCGGCGCATGGACAGAAAGAATATCGGAGCGGGAAAGAAGCTCATCCAGGCTTACCTGTTCATATTCTGTATTGTATTTCTTCCCGGAAGCGGAGTAGCAGATAATATGGCAGCCGAATGCCTTAGCGATCTGCGCCACCTTGTTTCCGATTGCGCCAAGTCCAATGATTCCCCAGGTTTTCCCATCCAGCTCGAAGAAATTCTGACCGAAGTGAGAGAAGCAGGTGCCTCTTGCATATTCTCCGGATTTTACGTAATTGTCGTAATAATTCAGTTTTTCCAGAACATAGAAAAGAAGAGCAAAGGTATGCTGTGCCACTCCGTTTGTGGAGTATCCGGCAACATTGTAAGCTGCAATTCCTCTCTTTTTCAGATAGTCTCCATCCAGGTTGTTAAAGCCAGTTGCGGTCAGGCAGACCAGCTTCAGGTTCTGGGCTTTTCCAATGGTAGACTCGCAGATTGGAACCTTGTTAGCTACGATCACATCTGCGTCTTTTGTCTTTTCTTCCATTTCATCTGCGGTTGTAGTAGGATAAATAACTACCTCGCCCAGCGCCTCAAATGGGGTAAATACCATATCCTGTCCCAGGCTGTCTGCTTCCAGAATTACAATTTTCATAATGTACTCCTCTCTTTCTTCTGTGCTCACTTATATAGTCGTACGTTTCCTCATCTGTTTTATAAAATACCGTTTTCTCCAGGAAAATGCAATCCCCAAAATATAAGAGCGCAAAGCTGATAGTGCCTGCGCCCTTATTTAGCAGTCTGTAATTATCAAGCCATAAATTCCCGGATGATCTCACGCATAATCTTCTCTTCCTCAGGAGTCAGCATCTTACTGAAATGACTTCCGGAAGCAGCGGTCTGCTTAATGCTGCTGGTAATCTTGTCCACGATTTCTTCCTGTAAAACGGGGTCCGCTTTTTTCGCAGCAGGAATCTCTTCTGCCCAGCTTCTCATCTGCTCCACATAATCTGTCAGCGTGTCCATCACCAGCTCTTCTTTGTAAGAAAAATCCAGAGCCTGACGCAAAAGCAATAATGTAACTGGTACAGTGGCGCCCACATACAGATAGGTCAGAGGAAGCCCCTCTTCTATCCTTAACGTCTGGGAAAAATAGATGGCACAGCCAAGGATCACAGTGGACAAAAGTGCCGGATACCACACCAGCCGATTCATTCTGTGAAGAAGCCTGTCCCGTGTTTTCCAAAGCCTCAGCCATTTTTCCTTCAGGCTGATCCGCTGGCTGCTGCCTGTTCCTTGGGTGTTTTTCGCGCCTGTGGTTTTGCTTCCGGTACTTTTCAGCATTCTTCTGTAGGTGAGGTTTGTCGTCAGCATTCCAATTGCTCCAAGAGCCCCCAGGGCTGCCATACTGTAGAGCAATATCTGCAGATCCATAATTTTCTCCAGCATAATGTCCTCCCATACTCTTAACTTTTAGGACCATTATACCGCTGTCCTGCTCTGTATGAAACATAAATCGTTCGTCAAATTCTCGGAGAATTTCACTTATTCTGTTGTTTTTCTGCATATTTTTCTATTTTACGATCACTTATATAAAGACTTTCCACAATATATCAATTAGTTTTTGATTTATTGCGAAAATAAATATAAATGCCCCTTAAACAGATTCTACTTATTTCTACAGAGTCTGTTTAAGGGGCAATATATTATCTTCCTTACATTTCCTGTAATGCAGCTACCACTTTCTCAAACTGCATAAAGTGAGACGCCTTTACCAAAATGGTATCACCAGTCTGCACATAATCAGACAGATGGGACAAAAGGCTGTCACGATCCGGTTCTTCTATAACGATAAGCTCCGGGTTCTTTCTCGCCATCTTCGCAATGTTTGCGGAAAGAGGACCGGTGCAGATGCATACGTCAATTCCACACTGGGCTGCATGCTCGCCTACCTCTGCGTGAAGCTGAACTTCATTCTCTCCAAGCTCTCCCATGTCGCCTAAGATTGCCACTCTTCTGCCAGCACCATCTTTCAGCACATCCAGTGATGCTTTCATGGACATTGGGTTGGCATTATAACAATCGTCTACGATAAGGAAACGGTCTGTCTCGATCATGTGGAATCTGCCGCTGATGGCTTCCAGGGTCTCAATTCCGTGACGGATCTGCTCCAGTGTCAGCCCATAAATGCGGCCTACCGCTGTAGCAGCCAGCGCATTGTATACCATATGGATTCCCGGCATCGGAATATCTGCCATAAAGGATTCTCCGCCTATATGAATACGGCAGGTCATTCCCTTTAAGCCTCTGCTTGTAATCTCGTCTGCATATACATCCTTGTCAGCTTCCATGCCGAAGAATACAGGCTTGATTCCTTCGTACTCTTTTACCATGCAAAGCTTATCGTCATCACCGTTTAACACGATATGACCATCTTTTTGCAGATATTTAAAGATCTCAGTTTTTGCTTTCAGTACACCGTCTCTGTCCCCAAGATTCTCCAGGTGGCAGGTACCGATATTGGTGATCACACAGGTATTCGGTCTTGCAATTTTTGCCAGACGGGTCATTTCACCGAAATCGCTGATTCCCATTTCCAGAACTGCGATCTCATCCTCGTCACGAAGACGGAAAACGGTGAGAGGAAGACCTAACTCATTGTTAAAGTTTCCCTGTGTTTTCAGGGTACGGTATTTCTCTTTCAGCACAGAGGCAATTACCTCTTTTGTACTTGTTTTTCCCACACTTCCGGTAATTCCAACAACCGGAATCTGAAGCTGCTGCAGGTAAAATTCTGCAATGTCCTTTACAGCCTGAAGGGAAGATTCCACCTTGATATATGGGAAATCAGCATTCTCCAGGATTCTCTCAGATAAGGTAGCAAGCGCACCTGCCTCCATCACCTGGGGAATAAATTTATGGGCATCTACACGTTCGCCTACGATGGGAACAAATAAGGTTCCGGCTTCTGCTTTCCGGCTGTCTGTTGTAATAGAGGAAACCTCCTGCTCCAGCTTGTCAGACGGTCCGAAATAAACACCGCCGCAGACCTTGGTCAGGTTTTCCAGGGTAAGATTTTTCATTTTATTTAATCCTTTTTATATTTAATATAAACATTCGGTAAATAATACTTTGCAAGACATTTTAATTTAAAATAACTATTTCACAATTTATAACATACAAATCAAAGTGTTACTTTCATAAATAATCTAAACGAAATATGCAAATTAAAGTAATTTCATTTCATATATGCAATAGAACGTATCACGAACGTTCTTTTGACCTGTCTTTTACTATTATTCGTACTTCTTTAATGAAATCCGGATCAGTTCCTCGCAAAGCGTCGGATAATCCATTCCCAGTACCTTCGCCTCCTGAGGAATCAGACTGGTAGGAGTCATTCCCGGAAGGGTATTTGCTTCCAGACAGTACATATCTCCGTTCTCTTTCATCATGAAATCCAGACGGCTGTAGCCGGTAAGTCCCAGTGCTTTCGCTGCCTTCACTGCATTCTCCTGCATTTTTGCTGTAAGCTCCGGAGAAATCTCAGCCGGGCAGGTCTCTACAGTAGAGCCAGCCTGGTATTTATTCTTATAATCATAGAAGCCCTGGATTGGTGCAATTTCAATAATCGGATATGCTTTTTCATCTACAACTGCAACAGAAAATTCACGGCCTTTGATATATTCCTCCACAACAATGTCTGCGCCATACTGGCATGCATCTGTAAGAGCCTCTTCGTACTCTTTCTGGTCATTTACAATATAAACACCTACGCTGGAACCGCCGCAGCTTGTTTTTACAACTACCGGGAACTGCAGGTTATATTTGGCAATGTCTTTCTCCAGATTGTCTCTTGTCATAGTAAAACCGCCTGGTGTAGGCACATTATTCATCAGAAAGACTTCTTTTGTAATGCGCTTATCCATTGCCATGGCGCTGCTGAGATAACCGGTTCCTGTATAACGGATTCCCATCAAGTCAAATGCAGCCTGCACCTTGCCATCCTCACCATTTGCGCCGTGAAGTCCAAGGAACACAATGTCACATTTTTCGCAAAGTTCCAGAACATTTGGTCCGAAAAAGCTTCTGCGTTTTTTCTCCATCTCCTTGATCTGCGGATTGAAGCTGCTCATATACTCTGCTGCCTTTTCCACATCATATTCAGCCGGGAAAGGATTCTCCCAGTCTACATTCTCAACTCCACAGAAAATATCTACAAGTATTGCCTCATGGCCTTTCTGGCGCAGCGCACCGCAGATTCCGGTACCGGATACAATGGAAATCTCTCTCTCCGTACTGGTTCCTCCAGCCAAAACTACTATCTTCATAATCTTATATCTCCTTTTTTGTTCGTAAACGTAACTGTTCAGTTCCTTCACAGTTACACGCTTTGCCATGCACAGAAATCATGCATTCGCATGATTTCGCGCTGAATTTCCCAAAACACCTCGCGGAATATTCTCTACTGAATAGTTACTCATACACAACCACCGGCATGCCAACCTCAATATTTGCATAAATCTCGGCAGCCTTGTCATATGGAACATTTACACATCCATGGGAGCCTTCCCACAGATAAAGATTTCCTCCAAACTCAGACCGCCAGGAAGCGTCGTGGATTCCCACATTTCCTGCAAAAGGCATCCAATAGGTCACATTTGCTTCGTAGTCCTCTCCTGTAAGCACTGCCGGAGATTCCTTGGCATCCAGTGCATAACAGCCTGTAGGAGTGCCACAGCCTTCTATATCCGGATTTCCGCTTACAATAGGTGTGTCCACGATTGGAGTTCCCTTCTGGTAAAAAACAAGACGCTGGTTTGTCAGATCTATCTCCACGTAGGTGGAACCAATATCATTGGTTCCGCGACTATAGCCTGAATACAGATAAACAGGCTCACGAACCTGGGTAACACCGCTTTCGATAGCAGCGATCAGCGCTTTTACTTCTTCGTCCTGATCGATCACCCAGCCGTAATCGCCGCCTTTAATTTCCACCTGGCGATTATCGTAAGTCAGAAAAGTCCTGGTCTGTCCCATAGTATCATATTTCAGTCCAAGGTCTGCCACATACTGCCGCACCAGGTTTTCATCCAGGATCACATTGCCATCCTCATCATAACCGAACCAGTTCTTGATCAGGGTACGGTCCACAGTCTCAGTACGATCAGCAAAGTCATAAGTTATGATCACCTTGACAAGCTGATTCATTTTTTCACAATTGGCTTTCAGCAGCTCATCTGTGCTGTACACCGAAGGCTTCCGGTAGCAGCTCTCGTCCTCCAGATTTACAGAAGTTTTTCCCCGGAGCATGGCTGCGGAAATCACTTCCTCCGTCTTAGTGCGATCCAGAGCATTTCCCACTACTTCCGGAATGATTTCAAAAGTATCTCCGGTATCCTGGATCTGGGCATCCACAGGCTGGACTACATTCTCTGGCTGCATGCATTTCAGATTATCAACAGCCTGCCCCATCAGCTCCACGTTATAGCTGAGGGATTCTGAAATATCATAATTCTTATCCTGGTTAAAAGCAAGAAACCAGGTAAATCGATCCTGATCTTTGATCAACTGCTTCACAATGCCGGTAGACACATAGGAAAGCCCCACATCCTGGGCGGAAATGGCTTCCTGACCGTTTTTCATGGTCTCCACAGCAAGAACATAAGCGCTTACACGCTGGTTCAGAAGGTCCTCGGTGTCTTCCGAAGTCATGTAGGAACAATTAAATCCATTCACCATAGAGCCTGGAAGAAAATGACTGGAAAAGTAGTGCACGCCATATCCATAAGCTCCTGCTGTAAGAAGCAGCAGCAAAACCACAAGTAAAATAATAATCGTTCTTCCTGCGCCTGCTTTTTCCTTATTTTTTGCCATAAATTCCTCCCTGCTTATGATGAATTCTTATTGCCTTTACACGACCACATCTTCTGTTTAACCTTATGCAGGAAATAAACTCCATAGTCGGCATTTATTTATGCCTTCCAAATGCAGACGGGTAAAGACAATAAAAAGCAGATGATTACTGTTCACAGATAACAGTAGATTACTCTGCCTCTTTTTATATGCCAGATCAGGTACTTTTCCTGATCTGGCATGGTTACATTCTATGCGCAAATTTCCGATTTCAGAGCCTGTTTGAAAATTGTGGCTCACCTTTTACGGAAAGGTTGCCGTTCACAGCAACACGCTTTTAGCCGAGAAGTTTTTCTACACTGACAAGCTTCACACAAAGTACGAATACCTGTGCTGCTTTGCCAAGATCCTCAAGTGTAGGGAAGGATGGTGCGATACGGATGTTGGAGTCTTTCGGATCCTTGCCGTATGGATAAGTAGCACCTGCGCCAGTAAGGACAACACCAGCCTCTTTTGCTCTGGCTACAATTGCCTTTGCGCAGCCATCCAGGGAATCAAAAGAAATGAAATATCCGCCGTGGGGCTTTGTCCACTCACCGATTCCAAGTCCGGAAAGTTCTTTGTCAAGCGTATCCAGAACCAGCTCGAATTTCGGGCGGAGGATATCTGCGTGTTTTCTCATGTGGGCGTGAAGTCCGTCAAGATTCTTGAAAAATCTTACGTGACGGAGCTGGTTCAGTTTATCATGACCGATGGTCTGAACCTGCATATATTTGCGAAAATCATCCAGGTTTGCCTTGGAAGCTGCAACGGCAGCGATTCCGGAGCCTGGGAAGCTTACCTTTGAAGTGGATGTAAATTTATAAACAAGATCAGGGTTACCAGCTTTTGCACACTCACCAAGAATTTCAACCAGGAAATCCTGATTATCATCATAGAGATGATGGATGCTGTATGCATTATCCCAGTAAATACGGAAGTCCGGTGCTGCCGGTTTCAGTCTTGCAAAACGCTCTACGGTTTCTTTGGAGTAAGTGTAACCCTGTGGGTTTGAGTATTTCGGAACACACCAGATTCCCTTGATCGCTGCATCTTCACTTACCAGCTTCTCTACCATGTCCATATCCGGTCCCTGTGGAGTCATCGGAACATTGATCATCTCGATTCCGAAAAATTCGGTGATCTTGAAGTGACGGTCATAACCTGGTACCGGACAGAGGAATTTCACCTTGTCAAGTTTGCACCATGGAGTATTTCCCATTACACCCTGAGTCATGGAACGTGCGATACTGTCGAACATAACGTTCAGGCTTGAGTTTCCATATATGATAATGTGTTCCGGATCTACCTCAGACATTTCTCCAAGAAGACGCTTGGCTTCCGGAATACCGTCGATCACACCGTAGTTACGGCAATCTACTCCAGTCTCGCATTTCAGATCTGAATTGCCCTTCAGAACGTCCATCATTTCCATAGAAAGTTCCAGCTGTGCATTGCTTGGCTTTCCTCTTGACATGTCAAGGGCAAGTCCCTGTGCCTTGATCTCTTCAAATTCTTTGTCCAGCTCTTTTTTCAGTGCCAGAAGCTCTTCATGATTCATTTCGGTATATTTTTTCATAAATTCCTCCTTCGGCAATTGCCTGTTTGGTGTATCCTCCTCGTATATCTTTTCCATTTTAGTATGCTAAATTGTCGGTTGTCAAGTGTTTGGCTCTATTTTATATAAAATCCCTCTTAAACCGGTTACTGTTCACTTCGTTCACAGTAACACGCTTCGCGATGCACAGAAATCATGCTTTGCATGATTTCGCGCCGCAACTCTCGGGTTTTCTGTGAACTTTGTTCACAAAAAACACTTCGCGGAATGTTACCAGTGAACAGTAACTTAAACCGCTTCCCATCTTCCAGAAGCACCGCATGGCAATACCAGCCCATTTGACTTCACCGGAAGACCAATTTCCTGGGAATCTACATGTCCCTTATACTTCTTCATCTCTGTTGCCAGCATATAAGTAAGTACAGCCGGAGCAAGTCCGGTGGTGTAGGAATTGATCAGGAAAAACAGGGGATCATCGCTGAGAATCTTTGTGCAAAGCTTCACCAGGGGATGAATGGCATCCTCAATTTTCCAGATTTCGCCTTTTGGTCCTCTTCCATAGGACGGAGGATCCATGATAATTGCGTCATAGTGATTCCCCCGGCGGATTTCACGCTCTACAAACTTCACGCAGTCATCTACCAGCCAGCGGATTGGTGCATCAGCAAGACCACTTGCTGCCGCATTCTCTTTCGCCCAGGTAACCATTCCCTTAGAGGCATCTACGTGTGTAACGGATGCACCTGCGGCTGCCGCCGCAAGAGTTGCACCACCTGTATAAGCAAACAGATTCAGAACCTTGATCGGTCTGCCAGCCTTGCGGATCTTGTCTCCAAACCAGTCCCAGTTTGCTGCCTGCTCCGGGAAAAGACCGGTGTGCTTGAAGCTGAATGGTTTCAGATGGAACGTAAGATTCTTGTAATGAAGATCCCACTGCTGGGGCAGATCAAAGAACTCCCATTCACCGCCTCCCTTGGAGCTGCGGTGATAGTGTGCGTTCATCTTGCGCCATCCTGGCTCTGTCTTCGGTGTATCCCAGATTACCTGCGGATCCGGACGGACAAGGAGATATTTCCCCCATCTCTCCAGTTTCTCGCCGCAGGAAGTATCAATTACTTCGTATTCTTTCCAGCCATTTGCTATCCACATTTTATTTTTACCTCATTTTCTATTATTTCGCACAAAAGTCCTAAATGTCATCCATGAATCATATCTGTATAAGTAAAATCATGAATCATTTATAGCACGAATGCGGACAACCCCTGGGAATCGCCACAAACGCAATGTAACTGACTTTCATTTCGCCTAATATCAAAGAACAAATTTATGATAGCAGAAAACTGTACCCACGTCAATTTTGTTCATCTTCTTCCCTGAAAAAGTGCCCAAAAATCTGCCTCACTTTTTTCGGATTTTTCCCATTGAACCACATATTTTTTCGCACTATAATCACATTAAAAAGGAGCGTGATTCAAATGTCAGAAAAGACTACCGATAATAAACTTCCTTACACCTGTACCTCCGCCTACGACCGCAACGCCTGCAAGGGCTGCGTCTGTTCCACCTGCTATGAACAGGAATTCTGCGACAGGTGCAGCAGCTGCGAAAATCAGTCGAAGCGCAAGGAGCGCTGCAATGCTTATGAGGGTGCATACAATTATTAGTCCTCTGTTTTTTGCTCCTCATGCACAAAAAGTCTGAGTACAGATGCCGTTGCAAGTGACATACTATACTCAGACTTTATTATGAAATCATTCTTTCTGCATATTCCTGCAGCAAACTATCAGCATCTGGCTTTTTCTGCCTTTTCCTTCTGTCTCTCATCCCACAGCTGATCTGCTCTCTCTTTCCAGCAGGCTGCATATTTATCACATTTGCCGCAAAGATGCTCTGCACTCTCCGGTGACTGAAGATCAGTGGATTTCGCGCCGGTCTCTGCAACTAATTTACGCAGGATCTCCGGATTCTCCAGCATTGGACATGGACGAAGCATGTTCTCGTTGAAAGGCTGGTTATCATGATAAGCCTGGAAAATCGGGCTCTTCAGTGCGTCCAGAAGAGAAGTATCTTTGATATTGCAGTTTGAATAATGGATGAATACACAAGGCTCCACATCACCATTTGCATTAATATGCAGATAATGTCTTCCACCTGCAATACATCCATGTACAAATTCAGCATCATTCTGGAAATCCAGCGTAAAGATTGCTTTTGTGCTTCTGAATTTACGAATTGCATGATACATTTCTTCTCGCTGGTCCGGTGTCAGAAGAAGCTCCGGTGAAGCATCATTTCCAACTGGCATGTAATGGAAGAACCATGCAAATAATGCACCACAGTCAATCAGCTTGTCAAAATATTCCTCACTGCTTACACTGTCTACGTTCATGCCTGTATAGCAGGTGGAAACTCCAAATGGAAGACCTCTGTCCTTCAACAGTTTCATTGCATGCATAACCTTCTGATAGATTCCCTCTCCACGGCGTCCGTCGTTGGCTTCCTCGGAACCTTCCAGACTGAATGCCGGAACGAAGTTCTTTACTCTTAAGATTTCATCACAGAATTCCTCATCGAAAAGTGTCCCGTTTGAGAAGGAAAGGAACTCACAATCCGGATGCATCTCACAAAGTTTAATAAGATCCTTCTTACGTACAGTAGGTTCACCACCGGTATAAATATACATGTAAACACCAAGCTCTTTACCCTGTCTGATAATGGAGTCAATGGTCTCCAGATCCAGGTTCAGCTTGTGACCATACTCTGCTGCCCAGCATCCTGTGCAATGCAGATTACAGGCACTTGTAGGATCCAGAAGGATTGCCCACGGAACATTGCAATTGTTCTGTGCAGCAACCTCTTCCTGTCTTGCACTTCCCTTTAAGCTGGCATTTACAATAAAGTTCTGGAAAAATACTTTTCGAACACCTGGATCCAGCTGATACAGGTTCATGATCAGCTTATACCAGTTGCTGTCTGTGTCCTGGATTGCATTACGAATGGCATCTCTCTGACCTTTATACCAGTCCTGCGGAGTGAATTTATCTACCAGCTCCATCAGCTTCGGAATGTTTGTCTCCGGATCCTTTTCCAGATATTCTAATGCTTTTGTTACAGCACCTTCCATAGCGGCCTGTTTTGCTTTATCAATCAGTTTCATAATGCTCCTCCTTTAAATTTCTCTGAATTCATCTTCCCAGACTACATTTTCATTCTCACGGATTTTCACAGTGTATACTACCACGCAAAGCTTCAGTATTCCCTCCAGCAGAAATGCCACGCCTGTAAAAACCACAGTCAGCTTTGCACCTCCTGCCGGATCAACAAGAAGAAGCATTCCAAATATTCCGGTTGCTACTGCGATAAGCAAAACTGCCCACCAGAGCTTCAAGCCGAATTTTTTCGCTTCCACTGACATTTGGATCCGAAGCAATGCATCGGTCAGAATCACCAGACCGAAAATCACGAAAATCAGTCTTAGTATGGCTTCCCTTCTCACCAGAATCAGAATTCCAACTGCAATCATGAGAATTCCAAAGCCAAGGTCAAATTGAAAAGCCAGACAGTAAAAATCTCTGGAAAAATATCCGATTATTTTTATAATTCCATCTGCAATAAACAGAATTCCTGCAAGAACACAAATTATTTTCACGGCTTTTTCCGGAACAGCCATCAAAAAAATTCCCAAAGCACAGAAAACAACTGCTATCACTATATATCCATTTCGTGCTATTTTCAAAGTTCCTGACGAATTCATTCTGATTCTCCTTTCTGCTTTTCATGGATTTATTATAGTAAGATAAATTTCAAAAAGGAACGGACAAAAAAAGGACTGTGTCTGAAATTCAGACACAATCCTGTATTTGCCTAAAAGCTTACCGCATTTCCATTCTCCGAGGAAAAAAGCAGATTTATAAATTCCCTATACGATTTTCAGATAAGCAGGTTTGGTTCCTGCCGCCTTTTCCAATGTTTTCTCAAAAGTATTTTCATAGAGTTCACGCAGCTTCCCTGCATATTCTGTCAGATCATAAGACATCCTGTGATCCATCCAGTCCAGAATCACTCCGATCATTACACATTTATAAAAATGCATGAGCACCTTCATATCTTCTTTTTCCATAATTTCTTCTTTAAAATTATGTACGATATACTGCTTTATAACATACTGGCACATTTTATCCAGTGCACTGGTAAACGTTTCTCTCTGCACGGAACAGTAAATATGGAGCATGGCCTTCTTGTTCTCTCCGATCAGCTTCACCAGTACCTCAAGGCATTCCAGCATAGAATCCACTTCCACCGGATGTTCAAAAGCGTTGTCTACTTCCCGAAGAAGAGCTGATTCCACAACATCAGAAATATCGCGGAAATGATAATAGAAAGTATTCCGGTTCACACCGCAGCGCTCCACAATATCCTTCACTGTAATTTTCGCAAGAGGTTTCTCATTAAGCAGTTCAAACAAAGTCCTGATAATAATTTCTTTCGTAAAACCAGACATTTTCTCACCTGTCATCTTGAAATGAAGCCGTAAAAAAGCCTAATCGGCTATGTTTCCGGCTTGTTAAGTTATTATCACAGATTATGCCACAAACCAATTTAAAATGCAAGGACAACGCGCCCTTGCATTTACATTAATTTCCCCTGTTCTGATAAAACATCAATTTCTGGAACTGATTCATTTCTTCGGATACGTCCCGGACAGCTCCATAAAACATTTTATGTCCATCCTGTTCTCTCAGGAAAAATGCTTTGATATTTATCCATATATACTGACCGTCTTCTCTTCTGCGGCGCACAGTTCCCTCTGCACCTTCAGCCAGTCTCTGGAAAGACCGTTGGAAAATATTCTGCATTTTTTTCCTGTCATCCGGGTGTATTGCCTCCATAACCTGAACATTCTCTGCCAGATCCACAGGATCCTGTCCAACCAGCAGACAGTATTTATCATTTACCTGCAGCAATTCTACATTATTACAATATACATCATAAATGGCAATTGGTCCAAGAATATTATTCAGTATGCTGTCACTTGCCAGCTCAGACTGAAACAGATCCTTGAAACGTACATGCTCAATTTTTCGTGCCTGAATCCCCCGGTAATCCACATTATTCTCATCATTGAGAAGTACTTTTATTTCTTCAACCGGAAGAGGCTTGTAGAAGAAATAACCCTGGCCATAAATACAGCCCATATTCAGCAGATAATTGATCTGGTCTTCCGTCTCAACGCCCTCTGCGATCATGCGAAGTCCCATAATATTTGCCATTCTGGTAACAGCCTCAAGAATTCCCATTCCCTTGTCCATGGTATTCTCATCCATTTTCAGGAACTTCATGTCAATCTTCAGAACGTCTACATTTACATCCTTCAGCATATTCAAAGAAGAATATCCGCTTCCAAAATCATCCATCAGAACGGTAAAGCCTGCATTTCGCAGTGCCTCTGCCACACCGGTAATCACCTTATATTCTTCTACATAAGCACTTTCTGTAATCTCCAGCTCTACATATTCCGGCGGAAGCCCATATTTGCGAACCAGATTTTTAAAATGCTCTACTACATCAATTGCATAAATATCCACACTGGATACATTGACAGAAATAGGAATTACCTTGTGTCCGCTTTTTATCCAGTCCTGCAGCGTCTGGCAAACCTGCTCCCACACCTTCATGTCCAGTTCTGTGATCAGTCCGTTACTCTCCATAACCGGAATAAAATATCCAGGTGCCACAATTCCCTTCTCAGGATGCTTCCAGCGCACCAGAGATTCCAGTCCGACGATCTTACCTGTGTTCAGATTACATTTCGGCTGAAGATAGTAGATAAACTCATCTCTTTCCAGACCGGCCTGCACTTCAGCAAGGAGCACATGATTATTCTCCAGGCGTGTCTTCATATCTGAGCTGTAATAAGCACAGCGTACAGCATAATTTCCCTTTACTGTCTCCTGCGCAAGAATTGCCCGGTCATACATCTGTGAAGCACTGAGACTGATATCATCAATTACATAAAAACCAAAAGCAGGAAGGAATCCGGTATGTCCACCGTATGCACGCACAAATCCGGTAATACGGCATTTCAGATTTTCGAGAACTTTTTCATCATTTGGAAGAACAATTACAAAGTCATCCCCACCCATATATCCGGCAATCCCGCCAAATTCCTGACGCATTTTATTAAGATGCGCCCCGATTTCTCTCAGGAGCTTGTCTCCTGCCACCTGACCATACCATTCGTTAAAAAGCTTAAAATGTTCAATATCAATGGCTACCAGACAGTATTTCCCTGCCGCAGCTTCATTTATTCTGAGAAAGGTTTCTGTCTGTGTAAAAAAAGGAATTCTGGCAAATAAACCTGTAAGCTTATTCTTCTCCGTCTTGCCCGGGTTTCTCCGTTCCAGGATCTCCTTCTTCATATTTACAAAACGGCAAAGATTATCCATATCTTCCTCGTAAATATCCTTTGCCAAAATTACATGACAGTTCCTTGCTCCCGGCCACTCGACCTCTCCGGCATTGATTTTCAGCCATTTCCTCTGATCTTCATTATAGAATAAATCGGTCTTCCGGTTCGGATGTGCCAACGGGCAATTACGACAGGGCTTCTCTCTTCCCCGAAACTTCTCATAACAGATCTCTCCGGGCTCAAAATCCGAAAACTGTTTCATCAGTGCTTTACTCATATACTGAATTCGATATGACTCATCTACTATGTATGTAATTGTCTCAGTTCTCTTCTCCTGTCTCATACGCGTCCTTTTCCATTTCTGAATGTAAATCCAACGATTAAAACTATTAAAAATATTATAAGCTATTCCTTTTCAATACGCAACAGGTCAACTCGCGAAAGTTTTTCTGTTTTTTTTAGGCATAATGACACATATTACGATAAAGCTAAGAAATACTCCCGCCAGAAAACAATAGAATCTATTGGCTGGCTGGATGAATTGGAAAAACAGTATGATGACCCTATTGCTCACTTTCAAAAAAGAGTGGAGCAGCTAAAAGCTGACAAAAGCCGACAATATTGTTGCATTTAGCGGGGCTTTCTTTTACACTTATATTTATCGGACAAGTACGTTTTTACACAGTGCAGTGTATCCATAAGCTTACGTACAATATTTTCATAAGAATATCTTAAGATTTTACCCCTTTCATCTTAAATTTTGTCTGATACCTTATATATTACAGGGGAGGTGAAAAAGAAAATGGCAACAATTCTTGTATGTGATGATGATAAAGATATTGTAGAAGCCATCAGCATTTATCTGGAACAGGAAGGTCACCAGATTCTAAAGGCTTACGATGGACAACAGGCACTTTTGGTTTTACAGAAAAATGAGGTAGATCTGTTGATCATCGACGTAATGATGCCGAAGCTGGATGGCATCAGGGCAACTTTGAAAATCAGGGAGGAACATTCTCTTCCTATTATTATTCTTTCAGCAAAGTCCGAGGATGCAGATAAAATTCTTGGATTGAATGTTGGAGCTGACGATTACGTAACCAAGCCCTTTAGTCCTTTAGAGCTGATTGCCAGGGTTCGTTCCCAGCTTCGAAGATATACCCAGCTGGGTGCAGCGGTTTCCTGTGAAAGTCAGCATATTTATACAACCGGCGGGCTGACGGTGAATGACGATCAGAAAGAAGTTCAGGTGGATGGCGAAACCCTGAGGCTTACGCCAATTGAATATAATATTCTGCTTCTTCTCATAAAGAATCAGGGCCGGGTATTTTCCATCAATCAAATTTATGAAAATATCTGGAATGAAGAAGCAATTGCGGCAGATAACACAATTGCCGTGCATATCCGGCATATCCGGGAAAAGATTGAGATCAATCCCAAGGAGCCCAGGTATTTAAAAGTTGTCTGGGGACTTGGATATAAAATTGAAAAGCTTTGATTAAAAGTATTTGAAAGATTCGCTATTGAATATGCCAAATGGCGTTACCAATACGATAAGCAGCACATTATCAAGAAAGGGATTAATCATATGGAAAAGAAAAAATGGCACCGCAGCCCTGGTATCAAAGGGCTTTTGCTCCTATTTCAATATATTTTTCTGGGAGCTGTAATCTTCTCAGGTTTATTTTTAATTACCTCTTTGGCACATGGTCTGAGGCTTTCTGATTCCGGGAAAGATTATCTGGATTCCACGGCATTTGCCAATACCCTCTACGACGCAGCCTATGACGTGATGTACGGAATTTCTGTTACATTTCCCTATACTAATGTATCCTGGAAAGGCCTTGCCCAAAATGAAGCTTCCCAGTCATCTGACAAAAATGCCTCATCTGAGGCTCACGCTTCTTTAAATCAGACATCTGCATCCCAAGTAGTTGATCTTAATGAAATTGCCAACGATGAAGAAATCTCTTTTCAAAACACCTCCGGTCTGGCCTATTCAGTTTCAGACCTGGAAAAATGGGCGCAGGACTTTGATACCTCCAGTGGAAATCCCATTGTGATCTGCCACCAGGCTTCTTCTGCCGGCGAGTCACTTTCCCGGCATTATTATTATGTTCAGGATTTTCTGGAAAAAATTGACAGCGGAGAACTGGATTTTTCTGTGGATATGGAGTATTACGGATTCAGTGACTCTGCAACTGAAATAGCATCCTACGATGAAAATCTCAAACAGCTTATCGAAGACATCAAAGACGACATGCAATATGGTGTAATGGATGATCTTTCCGGCATTCAGATCACATCCGGGGGCGGCAAAGTGCTCTATGATTCCATCTCCCTCTATGATGGATATTATGAACCAACAGAGGCTTATCCGCCCCAAGGCGCAGACAGCATTCTGGATGTTCTAAATTCCAATGCCAAATGGAACGACCGCATAGATGAGGCTTTCGAATCTCTTTACAGCCTTCTTTCCAGAACTGACTTTTATATCCAGCAGGAGCAGATTCTGAAAAATTATTCCCAGGGTCACTCCAACATGAGTTACATTTACATTAACGAGGATGACGGACAGGTTATTTCCAATAACAGCAAGCTGAAAGCCCAGCTGGGCTATACCTTGGAACGCAGTGTAACACACGCTGATTCAGCCATAGAAAATCCTACAGCTGACAATATGGGGGGCACCATCGATTATTGCACAAAACTGACAGATCTTTTAAAATCTATAAATGGTATTTCCTATGTTCTTATCCAATATCAACCAGATGGATTTACCAGCAACCTGGCAGGGCTCAGGAAATACAATACTTTCCCCGGAAACAATGTTACCTGCGACTCCTGGAAGGAGGTGGCAAACTCCCTGCTGCCAGCAGTAAACAGCAATTTCATCTTTGCCGCCTATGTGGATCAGGCATTTCCTGTTTCCGATACCTTTGCCACTGACAAAACATTTTTTGAAAACTATTCCAGATATCAGAAGCCGGTATTTCTTTTCTTCCTGCTGTGCGGCTTTCTTTTCCTGGCTGCGTTTGTATGGCTAACAGCAATTGCCGGAAGAAAAAACAGCGACCAAAAGCTGCACCTTTGCTTTTTTGACCGCTGGCCAACCGAGCTTTCTGCAGGACTGATTCTGCTTGCATGGTTTCCTGTCCTGATATTCCTTTTACAATGCCTGTCCTTTGCAGACTATCAGACTGACCGACTGCGTGCCACATCGCTCCTTGATGTGAGTCTGTTGCTGAAGCTTATGATTCTGGGGCTTTACACTTTATTCTGGTTCCAGATTGGCTACCTTAGCCTGGTACGGCGGATCAAGGCAAAGCAGCTCTGGAAAAACAGCATCCTGCGCCGTCTTCTTGTCCTGACCTCCAGACTGATTCATTCAGCCAGTCACAAGCTTCACGCCCTTGCTGATCTCTACTCCAGAAACACTGCTGCCAGACTGAAAGCAACCTTCGCTTTTCTTTGCTTTCTTTTCATCAAATATATAATCTGCGGTCCCTTACTTGGCAGCATGCAGCTGTTCTTTTTCTTCAGCTGTCTGGCTGATCTTTTGATACTGCTATATGTCATTACAAAAGCCTGCAGCAGAGAACAGATCATAAAAGGACTGAGAGAAATTTCCAATGGAAACCTGCAATATAAAATTCCTCTGGAACGGCTTTGGGGCGATGATAAACATATTGCAGAATATATTAATAACATTGGAAGCGGTCTTGACGCAGCCGTAGAAAACAGTGTGAAAAATGAGCGGATGAAAACCGAGCTGATCACCAACGTTTCCCACGATCTGAAGACCCCGCTGACTTCCATTATCAGCTACGTTGATCTTCTGAAACGTGAGAATTTTACAGATCCGAAAGTCCTGGAATATCTGGATATTCTGGAAGCCAAGGCAGCCCGGCTGAAGGTACTCACAGAGGATGTTGTAGAAGCCTCCAAGGCCAGCACCGGAAATCTGACACTGAACATGAATAATCTTGATTTCGTAGAAATGCTCCATCAGGTAATCGGAGAGTTCGAGGAGCGTTTCGAAGAACACCATCTTACCATGATGGTACATTTTCCAGATGAACCTTCTGTAATCTATGCAGATGGCCAGCGGCTGTGGCGTGTATTGGAAAATATTTTCGGAAATGTAACAAAATATGCCATGGAAGACACCCGGGTTTACGCGGAAGTAATGAACGCCCACGGTCAGGTGGTTTTCACCCTGAAAAATATTTCCGCCCAGCCGTTAAATTTCGCTGCCGAGGAACTTACCGAGCGTTTCGTCCGCGGTGACGTAGCCCGTGGCACCGAGGGAAGCGGGCTTGGACTTAGCATTGCCAAAAGTCTTACTGAGCTCCAGGGCGGCAAATTCCAGCTTTACCTGGATGGGGATTTATTCAAAGTGACTATCACCTTCCAGGCGCAGAATTCCAAGTGCACTGACGCAGAAGTCCCTGCTCAGCCCAAGCCGGAAGCGAGATGATTTTTATCATATGCAGCTATAAAAATAGCAGCAGTAAGCGATTTGTTGTTACTGTTCACTCCGTTCACAGTAACACGCTTCGCGATGCACAGAAATCATGCTTTGCATGATTTCGCGCCGCAACTCTCGGGTTTTCTGTGAACTTTGTTCACAAAAAACACCTCGCGGAATGTTACCAGTGAACAGTAACCTTTAGATCACATAATCATCTGCACTTGCAGCCTGCCAGTCCAGAAGATCTCCCAGTGTAATATTATCTACCACCTCATTGATGGCATCATCAATCTTCTTCCAGAGAATACGGGTAACACAAGCATCCCCTTTCTCACAGCCGGCTCCATCCGGTGCTACACAGTCTACCGGTGACAGGCAGCCCTCGGTAAGTCTGAGGATCATGCCCACGGTGTACTCCTCTGGTCTGCGTTGCAGTAAATAGCCGCCCTGTGGTCCTCTGACACTCTTCACATATCCGGCCTTGTTCAGCACGGAAATGATCTGCTCCAGATATTTCTCGGAAATTTCCTGTCTACGTGCTACATCTTTCAGCCGGATCGGCTCTCCATTGTCATTGGTAGCCAGATCAAGCATTAACTTTATTGCATATCTACCCTTAGTGGATATTCTCATCTTCATTCCTCCTGCTCTGTGATTCTGCAAATGCAAAATCACTCTACAGAAGATTATACCTTCTAATTCCTATTATTTCAATAGGAAATTACCTTTTTATTCGCAGATAATCCAGTATTCCGGAAATAGTTATCGTCTGCGCATGAGCCGCTGCGCGAACTGATAAGCTGGTTCGCAATGTGAACTTTTTCTCACTCTCTGATGTTCCCTCATAAATTACCGGAACTGCTGTGTCGTCATAAGGCTGTCAAGAGTTTCAACTGCCTGATCATTCTGGATGATTTTAAACGTGACATCCTTTTCCCCATCAATTGGCGAGTAATAACAGCAGTCCCTAAAATTCTAATTTTTCTCATATCGTTTCCTTTCCCGGGCTAGAGCGTGTTTGACAAAATATACCGCCAAGCGAGGCGTGTCGATTGCAGAAATATGCTGAAAAAAGAATCGCAATTTACCTGTCTTTCCCTTATAATAATGCTGATAATAAAATGCTTTATCAAACAAGTATCATTTAAAAAGCACTTGAAAAACAGGAGAAAACGAAATGAGTAACCGAATTGAGATAACAGATTTCACTGCCCCAGAGCTGGATGTTTACGCCAGAATCCCGGAGGTGCAGCTTCTACGATTCTATGAGCCCAAACCAGGACTTTTTATCGCAGAAAGCCCAAAGGTAATCCAACGCGCGGCCAATGCCGGATATCAGCCGGTTTCTTTTTTAGTTCAACACAAGGATCTGGAAAAAGAAGGAAAAGAATTGTTACAAAAGTTCCCGGGAATTCCGGTTTATACAGCAGATTATGAGGTACTTGTAAAGCTTACAGGCTTTGCACTTACCCGTGGAATGCTTTGTGCCATGACTCGCCGGGACCTTCCCTCTGTGGAAGATATCTGCAAAAATGCCCGCCGTATCGCCATTCTGGAAAATGTAGTGAACCCAACCAATATCGGAGCCATTTTTCGTTCAGCTGCCGCGCTTCATATGGATGCGGTTCTTCTCACCCCAGGCTGTTGTGATCCTCTTTACCGCAGAGCCACCCGGGTAAGTATGGGTACTGTTTTTCAGATTCCATGGACTTATTTTCATAAAAAAGTGTCCTGGCCGGAAGCTGGAATGGAGCAGCTTCGCTCTCTCGGATTTAAAACTGTAGCAATGGCTCTTCGGAACGATTCCATCAGCATTGACGCCCCAGCCCTTCAAGCCGAAGAAAAACTGGCGATTATCCTTGGAGCTGAAGGAGACGGACTGGTGGATGCAACCATCACCGGCTGCGATTACACAGTAAAAATCCCCATGTCCCATGAAGTGGATTCCCTGAATGTAGCTGCCGCAAGTGCTGTGGCTTTCTGGGAACTTGGAAAAAGGTGAGGGAATGCTTCCTCACCTTTTCCAGAGCGTGTTTAAACAGGTTCTAAGACTCCAGCATTTTCACCAGACATTCCTTTTTATAAAATGAGATTCCATAACAAAAGATATCTTTATACCTGTCCTTATAATCCTCTGCATACTTTCTCTCTTTCATCTGCGCCAGTGCTTTATCACAATCTTTATTTAACTGTTTCATGCTTTGCGAATATTTTACTTCGAAAATCGCTACCTTTCCATTGGCTTTATCAATAATCACAAGATCTGGTCTTCCCAATCCATGCTCTTTGTTCGATTCAATCTGTTCACCAGCTCCCATAAAAATGCCTGTGAGAAACGCATGATAGAAGTCTTCTTTATAATCATGATAACTGATGGTATTCCACAGCAATAGATTCATTTCTCTGGTTATAATTTCTGGTTTTTGATTCCAGAGAGCCTGAAAAATCGCTGTTCGATTCCATTTTTTCACACTGTCAGCAAACCATTTCATTACCGTAGTTTCAAAAATTTCTCTTATTTCCGCATTTGGTATCTTTAATGCTTTGGTATCCGGTGAAAATGCAGTTTTCCCTTCTGAAATCCGCGCTTCTGTCAGATAACCAGTCATGTAAAGAATACTCCAAAGATTACTTTCGGATGAATGCAAATAATCATAAGTCAGGTTCTCATCAATATCCTGAAGAATATATCCACCAGAAAGCAATGTTTCCATTTTGTCCGTAATGCTATTGCCTGCAAAATCGATGAAAGAGCGGATAATTGCGTTGTCACTGGTATTTTTCCAATAACTGACTGGCTGCGCTTTGGGATTTCTCTGAAGTTCCCGCAAATAATTCATAACATCCCACGGGCAGTACACATCAATTTCTCCCATATGATATCCATCGTACCATTCCTTCATCTGCTTTGCATACTGCACTGTCCCTGTATCTTCCAGGATTTTGTTGACCTCCTGCTGGGTAAATCCGAAATATTCATTGAATCCGGTATTTGCAATCGTATCTGTAACAAAGTTATTTGTCCCTGTAAAAATGCTCTCTTTTGCAATCTGCAGACAGCCTGTGATAACAGCAAATTTCAATGAAGTATTATCTTTTAATGCAGTACTCATCATACCTCTGATAATTTCCAGCATTTGCTGGTAATATCCTTTGCTGCTGGCTTTTGCTATAGGAACGTCATATTCATCTATAAGCAAAATCATCTGCTTATGGTAATAATTCTCGAGCAGACGCATAAGCAGACTAAGAGATCTGATAACCAAAATTTTGCTTCCCTCACCAGATTTCAGAAGTTTAAAGCGTTTACGATCTTCTTCATCAATTTCTTCGCTTTCCAGCAAAAAACTGTATTTCTGATACAAATCAGAGATGGTAAATACCAGCTGGTCATACGCACTTGCAAAATCAAGTCCATCTATATCTTTAAATGTCAAAAAAATAGTAGGCCACTTATTCAACCATTTTTCACAAAGCTCGTGATTTCTTGAAATTTCAAGCCCTTCAAATAATTTCTGACTCTCATTTCGAACATTAAAGAAATAGTAGAGCATGCTCATGCCCAATGTTTTCCCAAATCGTCTCGGTCTGGTAATCAATGTTACTTTCGCTGCACCATCGGTTAGGAGTTCAGATATGAAACCGCTTTTATCAATATAATAGTTATTATTCTCACGTATCTCTTTAAAATCAGAGATACCTACTGGAATATTAGGATTTCCCATATGCCCTTCCTTCCTAAACAGATATTTTTTATATAAACATGATAACACAGCAGTATAGTTTCAGCAAATAAAAAAACGATAACCAAATGGTTACCGTCTCATTTACTGTACCTTCAAAACTACATACATGTTACATCCTAATGGAATCATTTTACCTCTGCGTGAGTCCGGCAGCTACTTTGCAACCGCCTTTCTCATTTCTTGGTCAAGCCCTCACCCTATTAGTAACAGTCAGCTCCATGTGTTACCACACTTCCACCCCTGCCCTATCTACCTCG
>NZ_JBCPGE010000052.1:0-30902 GCF_040914025.1 Ruminococcus sp. RTP21484sp1_RTP21281st1_A8_RTP21281_210402 | reverse complement strand
CCCATACTGTTCCTTGATAAAACCTGTCCTCGATCTTTCATCTTCATGAAGTAGATAAAAGGAATACGTCCTAAGCCTGCCCTGCGAATACGCTCCACCTCCTGCAAGATAAGCATCAATCTCATCCTGTGTAATGAACATCGGATGTTCTTTCCAGGCAAAGCCGTCCCTAGCCTGATAAGGAATCACCTCATCCGCAAACTTTTGAAACTGCTTTGAGATATTTATAGGATTATAATGATGGAAACGCATAATAGAATGATTTTCTTCATAGGCTTCTGCCAGTGCATCCAGTCTTTCATTCAGTTCCGAAAGCCACTGGGGATCCTCCAGCTTTTCTTCCAGATAATCCGTGATCTCCGGATAGATACTGCGAAGATGTGGTAAGTCCTCTTCGTCAAAAACAATCTCCGCTACTCCTTCTGCCATATCCCCTTTCATATAGGCAAGAGCCTGGGCGTGTTCTTTTACTGCATTACTTCTTGCCGCATCCAATACAGACTGCGGTGCATATTCACCCTGGTCTAAAAGCTGATGGATACGTCCGCTGACATCTTCCCATGATAAAAATGCCTTATCTAAGATATGGTCTGTAACCGTATGCCCTACTGCGATCTGCATCCCGGTTTCATCAAACCAGACTGAATATTCATTTCCATCAATCTGAAAACCTTTTCCACCTTTACGGTATTCACGCTTCACAAACTCCGTATATTCCTCCGGTGTCTGTTCACTCATGAAATTATAGATGATCCGGAGCTGGCTGGCTTTCCGGTTTCCTCCTGTCCGTAAGATCTCATCAACAACTTGCTCTGGAATCGGAATTTCTCCGGCATAAAGGGCAGCTGCCCTTTCCTCGATCTGCCGTCTTTGTTCATTTGCGGTGGGATATTCGGGCAAAGATAAAGCAGAGGCGATCTCTTCCTCTGCTTTACTCAATCCATCTTCTCTTGTATCTTCGACTAACTGTATACCAATTCCGTCAAGATGCTCTCTTCCGCTGTTGCCATCAGTGCGTTCATGTGTGCTGTCCATGCCATCGGATCTGCTTCCTTGTCCGGTGCCGGATTCTTCTCCAGTAATTTCTCCATCTGGCTGTCCATTCTCTCCTGTGCTGCTTTCTCGATCTGTTCCAGATGGCTGTTCAGCTTCCCGGTCAGAAACAGGCTCTGATAAAGGCTGTTCTTGTGTTCTTTCAGAAATGTCCTCCGCAGCATCCCATATTTCCCGATCGTCACTTCTTCCTCTTCGACGGTCAGATTCGGAAACAGGTAATCTCCCTTGCGATGATATGTCAGTTCCATAATCGTTTCCTCCTTCATTTTCAATATTTTCTTCTTTTTTCGTTTCTGCATCCTGATCTTTAATTTCGCGCACTAACGTGGTAAAGTTATTATAATTCCTTTCATTGGATTTTTCAACCTCTTTTCTCGCTTCTTCCAGAGAAATTTTATGTACGGTCTTTCCAATATCAATCAGAATACTCTCACTGAGCTGGCTTGCCGCATTTCCAAGGAAGGTGAGAACTGACAGACGGTTATAATCTGTGATATGCATGAAGTCCTCTTCTTCCAGAAGTTCCATCGGGTCAAGCCCGCATCGCCTGGAAAGCAGATAGTAAACACTGTCTGTTGCCAGCTGACGAAAATCACTGCGGATCGTCACCTCATCCAGATCTTCCAGATAAGTACCTTCTACAGCATATTCCAATCCATCCAGGTATTCCTCCAGATTGTCATTGACCATTTCCCTTGCGACCGCCATCAATGCGTCCTGCAAAGTTGCCGCATCCTTTTCTTCCAGAGCATAGACTTCTGCCAGATGGGTGAGGATCTCTTCTCTCTGGTGTTCCTGCATCTTCCAAAGATATGGGCTTCTGCCTCCGGCTACCATGTGGGTATCCGAAATATCAAACACATAACGAAGTTTGGTATTCTGCCAGGTTTCATCAAACAAGGCAATTCCTCTTGCACCACGATTTACCCAGCGTAACATCTTTTCATTCCATAGTTCCAGTGATGCACAGGCTGTTGCGTCTGGACGCTGTGCATGGATCAGAAGCTGGTCTGAAAAAGAATAACGATATAACCTTGATGCTGTGTCCATATAATCCATCCAATCCCCTGGCGAACTGCTCACTGATACGGCATGTTCCTGCACCAAGTTTCGGATGTCCTGTAGTTTAGACATTAAACTTCCCTCCTATCAATAAAAAAACAGCCCACTCTTTTTTAGAATTGGCTGCATAAAATGTACTTTACTTTTCGGAGAGAAAATGCTATATTCTAATTGAAAAGAGTAACCGCCCACAAGGTGGATGCTCCTGGATTAGGTTTTAATTTATTTTGCTCTCAAAGAGAGCTGCCTATCCTGTTGGCAGACAGGGTAGGCTATTTTTTTCGCTTGTTGTCCCTATTATCCAAATAGGCAAGCAAAGCAATCAGAAACGTACCGCCTAAGAACAATAAGCTCAAGACTTCGTATGTATCCATTCGCTCCACCTCCCTTCTTCTGTATCCCTTAACGGAATCTGAAAATCCAGGAGGTTTTTACCAACCCTGTACACGGTTACTCCAGTAATATTCTAACAGGTAACTCTCCGCAAAGCAATTCCTTTTTACTTCATACGGTTTTATATTCTGTTTTTCTCTTATTCTCTGGCCAATGCAGTTTCCATTCCAGATATTCCTCTTCTGTGATTCTTCCATCGCCCAATTTCTGCTTTTTCCCCATCCATTCCTGCAGATAAGACATTGTTTTTTTATCCCTCATTGTGATTCCAACTATTTCACTTTCTGAATCATTTAGCAGGAACAGATGAAAAAGCCCTCTATTTTCTTCATCCATCCAGAATAAAGTTTCCATTAATTCGTCCATTGTCGCAATTCCAGGACTTAAAAAATTTCGAACATCAACTTCCAATATTTCTGCTATCCGGATAAGCGTTTCCTGCTTCGGTGTACGCTGTCCACTTTCATATTGGGCGATTCTCACATCCGCACTACTTTCCCCATATCCTAATCTGCGTCCCAATTCCTTTTGAGTTATGTTGCGAAACATACGGATTTTTCTTATTCTTGCTCCTAATTTCAATTTCTTCTCCTTTTCAAAATGGGGCTGTGCAGTAACCACAGCCCCAGAACACTATTTATATTATCATTTGCGTTTTCTCTTAACTGTCACTACAGTTCCCAGACATCCTGCTGATACTGCAAGTGCCAGCACAAAAATAGCAATATTTGTATTATCTCCTGTTTTTGGTGAATTGGATACAGAAGTCGCATCAGAACCATGGGAACCAGGAGTGCTGACTCCCTGGTTTTCTGATGTTTCCGGAGTGTCTTTTTCCGGAGCTTTCTTATTTGTCAGATCCAGAGTATATTCAATCACAGGAGTACGGTCATTGACATATTCAAACTGAATCTTATGCTCGGTTTCATCAAGCTGATAGCCATCCAGTGTTTTTGTTTCTTTCAGGATATATGTGATTGCTTTTTTATACTGCCCATTCTTAAAAGTCGCAATCGGATAATTCTTTGATTCTGCATGGCCAGCACTGTCTGTTACCAGAGTTTCCAGAACTTTACCTTTGCTGTCACAAAGGGCAAATTCTACACCTTTCATTGGCTTCTTGGTATCTTTATCAGTTTTATTTAAGATTACCTTGCCCATTGCCTGTTCATCTTCCATTTTGGCTCCCTGAACATCTCCGGTGTCCTTAACCTCAAATGTCACTTTATTTGCCACAATATAGCCTTTCGGTGCTGTTTCCTCCAACAACGTATAAGTGCCGACTGAAAGTTTCTCTACATAATGGGGCTGATCACCAGATGTCCAGCTTTCCATAACTTCCTGGTTTTCATTAAGAATATACAGTTTAGCACCTTTGACCTCGCTGCTTCCATCTGTCATATCAACTTTACTGATCAGAATTTTTGTTGTATCATCCTGCATTTCTACTTTCTGTATATCTGCAGTATTTTCTACTACAAACGTAATGGATTCTGCAGTTGCATAACCATCAGCAGGAATTGTCTCTGTTAATGTATATTTCTTTCCAACTTCCAGTTCCTTAATGATGTGTGGTGTGCTTCCGGAAGTCCACTCATCCACAACGTTTCCCTCTGAATCGGATACTTTCAGTTTTGCACCTGGTAATTCTTCCCCGGTTGTAATATCTGATTTTGTGATTTCAAAAGTAGTTGGCTCATCTTCATAAGTGAACTCAAAGGATACTTCTGCAACCTCTTCTCCCGCATAAGCAAAATCAAATTCCTTGATTTCTTCTGTTGTCACAAATCCAGCAGGAGCCTGCACTTCTTTTACATAGTAGTTGCCATTGATTGGAAGATCTGCCGTAAATACAATCCTTCCATCCTGATCCGTAGCTTTCTGCTCGATCATGGTATCTGCTTTCAGGATTACTTCGCCTTCTGCATTTAAAATATCATTCTTTGTATAAAGTGCAAATACTCCGCCTTCCAGAACACGGTCTGTATTTTTTTCTTTCTTAACTACAGTTACTTTTGCTTTCTGGCGGTTATTCTGCCAGTCCTCATCATAAGTCACAACCGGAGTATTCTGATCACGATAAGTCAGATCAACCTCTCTGATTTCTCCATCCAGAACATATCCATCCGCCGTCTCTTTTTCCTTTACATAATATTTGCCTAAAGGAAGATCTTCTGATCTTGCATATCCAAGAGCATCTGTCGTAATTGTTGCTACCAATTCGTCCTTTTTATAATAATCACTGCTTTCCCCATCTGCAGCCTTGATATCCTCCGATGCATAAATTTCAAAAGTAACATCTTTCAAAGAACCTGTAACATAGCCAAATGCTGCGTCCATGCCGCCTGCCAGCATATCTTTCCAGGTAACTTCCTTGACAAATTCACCTTTTTTATTGATGATGATTCGTCCAACCGGAACAGCATCCTTCATTTCTACTTTTTGAACATCTGCAGTATCAGAAACTGTAAATTTCACTTCCTCCGCCTGCAGATAACCATATGGTGCAAACTCTTCCCGAAGTGTGTAGGTTTTTCCCACATGGAGTCTTTTTATTACATGAGCTTTTCCTTTTACAGAAGTCCATTTTTCTACTTCTTTTCCGTCTGAATCCAAAATCGTCAGTGTTGCTCCGTCAAGTTCCACACCTGTTGTAATATCTGATTTCGTAAATTCAGTTGTTGTCGGCTCATTCTTAAAAACGGTTTCCAGTTTTACTGTTTTTACTTCCTGTCCCTGATATTTCGCAGTCACCTCAATCTGCTCATCTGAAGATACAAAACCATCTGGTGCTGCCAGTTCTTTTATATAATAAGTTCCAAATGGCAGATCCTGCTCAAAAACAGTTTTTCCATCTTCACCTGTTACCGCTTTTGTAAGCAGTTCGTCTGCTTTTACCAGTACCTTATCCCCTGCTTTTATATCCTCTTTTGCGTAAAGACCAAACTCTGCTCCAGAAAGCCCTTTCTCATTTTCAGCATCTTTTTTCACAACTGACACTTCTACTTTCTGGCGGTCATTTATAAACTCTGCACTCTGTGAGATCACTGGTGTATTCTGGTCTGCATAGACGAAAGAAATCTTCTGTTCTTCTTCATTTAATACAAATCCCTCCGGTGCAGTCTTTTCTACAACTTTGTATTCTCCTAGAGGCAGATTATCAAGCTCTGCTTTTCCGGATTCATCCGTTGTCAGTTCTGCAACTTTTTCACCCTTTGCATATTTCAGGATTCTTTTTCCTGTATCATCTTTCTGGAAATCTGCTGTATAGATATCCTCTGCAGCATATACTTCATATACTGCACCGGAAAGGTTTTGAACTTCATACCTAAAATCATTCTTATAGGTCGAAAGAACCTCTCCTTTTTTCTGTACAGTGAGTTTTCCTTTCACCGAATGGTCCTCATATACCACTTCAATGACCGCATCACCTGAAACCGGATCCGTCTGATACAGGGTATTGGTATCCACCTGTATTTCGACATAATTTTTGTTAATGGTATAACCGTCCGGTGCTGTTACCTCTTCGATTCTATAATGACCAATTTTTAAATTCTGAGGCAGTATCAGATATCCATCTATATCTGTGAAATATGAGGTATGTGTAACAGTTGTCGGGTATGTAGTTACCTGCTCTACATATTTTTCATGATCCATATCATAAATTTTAAACTCTGTTCCCGGAATTAGAACAGATTTTTTAGTCTCATCATCCTGTTTGATAATTTTCAGTTTTGCAGAAAATTCTTTATCCAAAAGAACTCTCCATGTCTGCGGCTCTGTTGGTTTATTCTCTGTAATCCGGACAATAAAATCATCTACAGGTTTGTAATTATGGGGTGTTGTAGTTTCTCTCACCAGATATGTTCCATATGGAATTGCAATGGATTTTACATAGCCTTTCTCATTTGTAAAAATTTCCGTTGCTCCATTTTCACCGATCACAACTGGCTCTGCAGAAGAAAAATCATAATTTCCATCCTCTTTTACCACCAAAGAAGATACCAGATATGCACTAAATCCAGCTCCGGATAGTAATGCAGCATCTGTGTCTCCATTATTGGCAGCTTTAATAAGTTCAAACGGCTGTTTCTTCACCGTTTCCAGTGAGGTACACTCTTTTTCTACAACCGCTGTCAGATCACCTTCATCACTGCATACAAGATCATATTCATGCTCGTCTGCCAGATATCCTACGGATGGGGTAATTTCCTTGATGTAATACTCTCCAAGATAAAGATTCTCTATCCTTGCTTTTCCTTCTTTATCGGTAGTTAGCGTACCAATCTGGCTTCCGGCTTTATAAATAACGCCTGTCTTTCCATCTGGATGGGTAATGTCGTTTCTTGCATAAAGTCCATACACCGCATTTTCCAGGGAAGCATCTCCCTGTGCCTTATTTTCTTTTGTCTCGGCATCTTTTTTATTCAAAGAGATTGCAGCACTGACCCTGTCATTCACAAAAGTATGACTGAAAGAAATTTTTGCCTGTTCATCATTGGTATAACTGAACTGGAAAGAATAAGTATCTTTCTCATTTCTGACATAACCAGCCGGAGCCTGGACTTCTTTTACATAATAAGAAAATCCCACTGGAAGATCTGCTTTAAATGCTGCTTTTCCATCAGTACCAGTAATTGCAGTCTCAATCAGAGCATCTTTTTTTACCGCTACTTTTCCATCCACAGTTTTCATATCCTGCGCTGCAAACAGAGCAAAATGCCCTCCGGATAGTGTATTTTCAGTATCTTTGTCTTTCTTTATCACCTGCACCACTGCTTTCTGACGGTCATTTGTAAAGGTAGTCTCTGAGAAAGCCGCTTCTGCAGTCTGCCCTGCATAAGAAATGGTTACTTTTTTTGTTTCTTTTGCATTATAAAAATTTTCCGGGGCCTGTGCTTCTGTTACATTATAGCTTCCAAGCGGAAGATTCTTTACCGTTACAGAACCGTTCTCACCTGTGATCAGATTTTTCGCTACTTCTGCGCCTTTTTTGTAAACTGTTTTTCCACCTGCTGTTACAATATCCTCGGCAGCATATACGTTATAAACGGCTCCTTTCTGACGGCGTTTCTCATACTGGAATGAAGTTCCATTTTCATCAGATACAGCTCCTACAAAAACTTCTCCCTCTTTATAAACGGTCAGATTTCCTTTCTGCTCTTTGTCCGTTACAGTCTGTTTGGTTGTACTGCCAACTACTAATTTCACTCCATACGAAGAAGCCTGGACAACATAACCTTCCGGTGCTGTAATCTCTTTTAAGTAAACAGTATCCTGTGTCTTGGTAAGAGTTACTCGTGAAGAACCATTGCTGTCTGTTGGCGGCATCTTAACAATCAGCTTTGTGCAGGCGTTATCACTATATACTCCATACACGGCTCCGGCCAGATTTTTCCCAGTATCTCCATCTTTCTTTGTAATTTCGATAACTGCTTCTTCCGGCCAGTCAACTGTAATCTGCAGATCAGCGGAATCCGTATAGTAGCCAAATCCAATATCCTGTGAACTCTCCAGTTTTAAAAGCATTGCATGGAAATCCAGGGGAAAATTGGAAGTGATCGCATACTTTCCTTTCAGACTGCCCATATTGGCTGTTGTAGCTACAAGATGAAATTTCTCTCCACCTTTTACAGTGACATTTCCAGATGCCGTCTTTCCTGTAGTTTCGTTGACAAGGCTCACACCATTTTCCAGATGAATGGTAATGGTAAATGCTTCATTTGCCTTCCAGGTAAAACTTTCTGTTTCCTTTCCCGTTGCATTAACGGAAAGTCCTGGAAGAAGTTTCATTGCTGTCGGATCAGGCATTTTAGCAAGAGCTGCTTTAATCTCTTTCAGCATATTTTTAGCGGTTGTAGAAAGCGCACCTCCAAATCCGGATTCGCCATCATATAAATAATCAACCAGATAATGCTGCATGGCTCTTGTCTCAGAACTGCATCCATATTTTTCCATGATGGATTTTACATTATATCCGTTGAATGTATGTCCCCATCCAGGACCGCCATATCCATAGAACAAAGCTTTCCGCAGATACTTATCATCTCCGCCCTCATCCAGTTCAACCATATTTTTATATGTTGTCCCACTTGGAGGTGACTGCATGGAGTGCTGCATACAATACGCATTTACTGTATAAGTCTTTCCGCCTGCTTTGTAACGAACATATTTGTAGCTGTCATTTCCACCCTGTCCCATAACTGTATCAAACGGATGAAGCTGGCCATCTGAATAATAGTAATATTTATTTGCTTCAATATTTGTTGCATCATCCCATGGAGTATCGGTTGCAAGTAACATGATACCATTTTCTGCCTGATCCATGGAAACACTTAGGTCAATGTCATCTGCTGGCATTTCAAAACTGAATTTATCCGATTCTTCGTGATAAGTCACCTCTGAATACAATAAATCTTCTGTATTCTCTGTCTGGTTTGCCTGTACTTTTGTTGTTCCTACTGCAATTAAGCTGCCTTGCGGCATATCTCCGGAAAATACAACGGTTTCTCCTGGCTGATACTGTCCATCTTCATGGTTCAGCTCAATATGAAATTCCTCTCCACGAACAATATTTACCTGATAATTTCCATCTGCATCTTCTGTTTTCTCTGTTCCATCTGTAAAAGAGTCGTCTGTCGCCTCTGGCATTTCTTCCGGATCTGTATCTGTAATTTCTTCAAATGTGCTGTCTGTATCCGGATTATCATCTATGGCAGGTTCTTCTGTTGAAACTTCCTCAGACGGATTTTCCGGGATTGGTGTATCTATTGGCTCTTCCTCAACCGGAATTTCTGTCGGAGTTACTTCTTCATAGATTTTATCCTCTGACGGAATTTCTACATTTACCTCATCCTGCACAGGTTCTTCACTCTCTGCAGTGCCTATGGCTGGTTCCTCGCCTTCTGCTTCATTCTCATCTTCCTGGTTGCTTACAGATTCCTGATTCTCAGATTCAGCAACCTGCACCGCAGCTTCCTTTACAATCAGCTTACGATTGATCTGATAAATTGGGTGGCCACTTACTGGCTCTACATAATAAACAGCTTTGTATGTATCTTCGTAATCTGTTGTAAAGTCCTGCTTTTCCTCATTTTTTGCCTCATGGAAAGTGATCTTCACCTTTTTTTCATCTGGTATTTCCAGTCCGGTAAAATCTTTCTCCACTTCAAAAATACTGCCTGTTTCCAGTTCCAGATCTTTTGCTTTTACCACCTCATCTGCATCAAGTTCATTTTTTACCTCTTCGTATAACGGTGGCTCTTCTGGCACTGGCACTACATCTGCCGCATAGGACAGTATTGGAGATAGAATTGTAGATAACACTGTAAGCATTGCCAAGAATCCCGACAAAAATCTTCTCATATTTTTTTTATTCTTCATTCTTTTTTCCTTTCTTCCGTTCCGGGAAAATCAACTGAAACTTTGGATTTCCGGTTTCTGAAACCTCCATCTTTATAGTTGCTTCATACTTCCTTTTTGTTTTCTCTGATACCAGATCTTTGAAATGCACCTGCTTCTCACTCAGCAGCTTCCTGACAGTTGCTTCATCAAGTGTTTTTCCCTGACTCTCAAAAAATCGGTTATTTTTCCATAAAGTAAAACTGCAATCACTTCCTGAACAATAATAATTTCTCTTTCCCACATAAACCTTATTGCCGCATCTTGGGCATTTTCCAATTTCTTTCCGCCCATCTGAAAATAGTTTCTTGTATTCTTCCACTGGCTGTCCATTATCACTTACCAATTTGGTAACCATTTTTTCAATTTCGAAGAGAAATTCTTCTACATTTTTCTGGCCTCTGGAAATCAGTGTCAGATCATTTTCCCATTCTGCTGTAAGTTTTGGTGATTTGATCATTTCCGGAAGAATCCTGATCAGATTTCTTCCATCTGCTGTAGGTAATATCTGCTTCTTTTTACGCTCAATAAAGCCTTTCTCAATCAGTTTTTCAATAATCGCTGCCCTGGTAGCCGGAGTTCCAAGCCCTTTTCTCTCTGCGTCTTCTATCGTATCCGAACTTCCAGCGTGTTCCATGGCACTAAGGAGCGTATCCTCTGAAAGCTTTTGTCAAGGGGGTGCGTGGATATTTTTCATATTACTTACGCAGATTCTCTCTCTGCTTCTGCCTGAATAATGCGTTTCAACCTGTCCTCCGCAGTCAAACCGCTACTATGGTCAAAAAACACTTTGACTTTATAATTTGTTTTGCCTTGCTTAATCACAAAAACTCCATCCGGTTTGTTTTTCTCCGAATGGTTATTTTGGGTGGGTAGTGTACTGTTCACAATATTTGTCATACGATATTCCTCCTAATTAAATGAAAAAAGCCCGACAAGGAAAGGTCTGACAACGAAGTTCCGACAACGGACATCAAAAAACCTTTTTTCTTTATCGGGCGATACTATCTTTTTACTATTTCCTTTTTCTTTATAATATTGGTTGTCATGGTTGTCAGAGAGGGAAAAGTGCCGCAATATCAAGGCTTTCGGGATTTTTGCCCGACAACCAGACCGACAACCGGCTCGACAACCGAAGCGACAACGGGCTTTTATTTTTGCTTCAACCATTCTTCTGGAAGTCCTAACTGTTCCATTTCCTCTGTCGGGATTTCTTGAAAACCATCCATGCTGTTGTCAGGCTCGTTGTCGTTCCTAATACGCTCCCAGCCTTTTTGTCGGCGGTAAGGCTCTGGAAAATACCTCGGATTGCTGAACGCCATCCAGCCTGTGACAGCGTTATTCATAATGTCATTGATCTCTCGCAGTTCCCATTGTTTCGGTTCGTCATAATCATGCCCCAGTGCTTCCTTATAAAGCTGTTTGGAACAGACCATGCTGCCGGAATAGCGTTCCAGATAGTCTAAAATCTGTCCTGCCTTTGTGTCCTCCGGCATAAAATCCTTTTGGTGGGCTTTCAGATAATCGTTCATAGCCGGACTGAATCTCAGACGGAAATTGCCGCTTCTGTAAATCTCCATAGCTTCTGCCCACATCTGATTGATATACTCTCTGGAAGCCTGTTCATCCGCCAAAATATGAACCTCAGCCCTTTCAGGATAGACCATAACCGGAACGAAGCGGCGGTTGCCTGTTCGGTCAAGGGGAAGAAAGTCAAGGGTATTAGAAGAACCTCCAAACACACATTGTCGTTTTCTGTCTGCCGGATGTGTTTCATACGGTATCTTATAGGTTTCCTTTTGGCGGCTCAGAAAGGACTTGATTTCTTCAATGCTCTTAGCGTTAGCGGTTGCAATCATTTCCGACATTTCAATAATCCAATGCCCCTGCATTTTGCGGTACACATTTTCATCATCCAGCTTTTTCAAGTCATCAGAGAACCAGTCATCATTGACCGCAAGCAAACGGAAGAAAGAGGACTTTCCAGCTCCCTGACCGCCCACAAGACAGAGCATAACCTCAAATTTGCACCCCGGCTTAAAGGCTCGTGAGATAGCACCCAACAGAAACAACTTCAATGCTTCATAGGTGTAATCATCTGTATCAGAACCGAGAAAGCGGTGCAGACAGAAGCGTATGCGTTCTGTTCCGTCCCATTGCAGGGCATTAAGAAAATCACAGACAGGGTGGTAACGGTTTTCGTTGGCAATAACCGCAACTGCGTCTATGATTTTCTTCTCTACGGTCAATCCATAGTTTTCTTCAAAATATAGGAGCAGATATTTCACATCCACATCCGTCAATGTCGGGCTGTCACGATACCAACCGAGGGGCTTCACAATGTCGATTCTTTCGGTCAGAAGATTTTTTCGGATAGCCCCTTTCAAAAGTGGATCATATTGCAGAACACGCTTATAATTTGCGGCAGTATTATAAACCTTACCTTTCTCGCTCTGCTCTAAGCTGTTTCGGATTTCTTCTACTGTGCATGGTTCTGTCTGCTGACAGTTCTGCAATTCGCTGTTCAAGTTTTAACACCTCCTTTCTCTGTTCTGCCACAAGTGCTTTTCGTTCCTCCAATGAACCATACAGAAGAATATCAAGCAGATATTCGATATAGTTCTTCTTATGCAGTGCTTCTGCAAACAGGGGATTCCATTCCTCATCCGGCTGTTTAGGAGCGTATTTCTTTTCCCATTCTCTAAGAAGATGAAAATAATCCGTCAGCACCTTGTAGCAATGATTTTCTCCTTTTTGATACTTCTGTTCCGGTGTCGGCTCACGAATACGAGGGCGGACACTGGGCTTTTGTCGGCTGTCATAGTTAAGACCAAAATCTTCAGCAAGTTTGACAGCAGCTTCCCTCAGCCCGATACCGAATAGCTTCGCTGTGAGATCAACAGCGTCTCCGGTTGCTCCGCAGCCAAAACAGTAATAGCGTTCATCCAGCTTCATACTGGGGGACTTATCTGAGTGAAACGGACAGCACGCCATACCTGTGCGACCCACTTTCAAGCCATAGGCTTCTGCGGCTTGTCGGGCAGTAACATTTTCTTTTACAACTTCAAATACATTCATGTGACTCCTTTCCTGAAACGAAAAAAGCACCTGTCATTTTCAAAACGAAAACAGCAAGTGCCTTAGAGTTCCATATTTAATTTTAGGTGCAAAAAAGCAGGAGACCTTTTCAGATTTCCTGCTTAGCAAAGCTGTGAAGATTTAATTGTGGTTGGGTTGCCAGTTATACAAACTGGAAATTTTCTTTTTAGAATGAATTATTTAATTTCTACAATAGCACCATATTTCGTATGCGGAAGATATTGTACCTTTAAATAAGTATTTTTATCAATATACCTTGAAAATACTGTGATTTCGATTTCATCATCTTTAACTTTATCATATAGAAAAATACTTCTTCTTTCAGAAGATATATCTGCACCACCATGAGATTGTTCAGTTACATATCCTTCTGCATAACTATACTGTTTGTTTATGATGTAAGGCATATCTAAAACAAAATCTTTCAAATATAAGATTAAAAGAATAGCTACTATAACAAGAATGGTATTAGCCAATCGAAGAAATATTATATCATTTTTTCCAGTATATTCTTTTTTTATCGCTTCTTTATCAAAAAATATCGAATAGATAAGTTTTCTTTTTTTAATTAGATAGATAATGCAAGCAATTAACGCTATAACAAATAATGAAACTCTTATAAACAATCTAAATATAGCAAAATCCATAATATCATCCCCTTAAACTTCAAGTTTGTTGCTTACATTATACTTCATCAACCTAAAGAATGGAAGATTTTTTCTTGCCTCCCAAAGCAAAAGCACCTGTCATTTTCAAAACGAAGACAGCAAGTGTCTTAGAGTTCCACATTCTATTTTGAGTGCAAAAAAGCAGGAGAACTTTTCAGATTTCCTGCTTAGTAAAGCTGTGAAGATTTAATTGTAGTCAGTTTTTCTTATACCATCCGAAATTTATACTTTAATGTTCTCTCATAACAAAAATCAATTTTGTCCTCCAACAAAAATACCGTTTGGGGGATTATCCCATATAAAATTATCCTCAGCCACTTCGCTCTCCAATGCAATTTCAATTTTATATATCCCCACATTTTGAGCATTTTCATCATCCTCACTATACATATAAAAATTCATACAATACCGTTCCTTCTCTGTCAATATGAGATACATACCATCCAATTCCGTTTTCCTTTTACCATAGTTGCTTTCACTTGATGATGCACAATCGCCCTCAAAACTTTGGATACTGCCCTCAATATAATCGAAAAAATCAGAGATTTCAGTGTCTAAATTCTCAATGTTCTTTTTGCTTTCTTCGGAAAATAGAGATTTGAGTTTCTCTGAATCCTGTTGCTTACATGCCTCGATAATTTGTTGACACATCTTATCCGTTTCATTTTGTTCAGAGCTAAACCAGTCATTGAAATATTTGTTAGAGCAGCCTGTTAAACCGAGTATAATAATCACACTGGAAAGCAACAATACTTTTTTCATATAATTACATCCTTTACTGAATAATTGCAAAATCACTTATTGGATTAAGGTCATTACAAAAAATTTCTTACTATCATTATACTTCATCAACCTAAAGAATGGAAGATATTTTCTTACTCCCTAAAGCAAAAGCACCTGTCATTTTCAAAGTGAAAACAGCAAGTGCTTTAGAGTTCCATATCCTGTTTTTTGCTTTTTGCCTGATCCGTCCGGCTGACTTCACGCTCTGCAATTTCTTTCTTTTTGCGGCTCAACTGCTCTATAATAGAATTTTTGGCTTTCTTCTTGATTTGCTCCGTTCCGGCTTTTTTGACCTCCGGTTTCATCAGCGTGGTTTGGATTTTCTGAATGGTTGATTTCATAGCGTTTGTGATTCTGGCAATCACGCCATCCAATCGTTTCACTGCATACTCAACTTCTTTCTTTGAAGCCTTACGCTCAGGGGAGAGAACCCACGCTTTAGACTGCTCCACCAGCTTAATATCCTCCTTGTGCGTTTCCAGTTTTACAGTATCAGCAACGACCTCAACCGCCTTGTCATAGGCAATATCGGCAACCTCGTCCACCAGAGCTTCCACATCTTCAATCTTCATCGTGAGTTCTTCCAACTTTTGCTCCTGTGCTGCCAGTTGCTCCTTTTGCTTGAAAAGAATATAGTCCTGTTTTTCCAGATAAGCACGACCACCATATTCCGGTTCTTCTTCCAGTTGTAAGCCATGCTTTTTCGCCACATCAAACAACAGCACTCGGCAGGCTGAATCGAAAGTCATCTTGCGGTTATTTTTTCTTCCGACAGGCTTCTCCGGTTCTGGCAGTTCAAACCCCAGTGCTTCCAAAGCCTTTTCCTGTTGTGGGGCAATCTCCCCATATTGATTTTCACAGTCGAACACATGACGCTCGTGAATATGAGGGGTGCTTTCATCCAAGTGCAGTGCCCAATTCAGGATATGGACATGAGAGCCGAAACGCTCATTTACGATTTCCATAAATTCTGTGACGATCTCAATGAGCAGTTCTGGTGGAACATGATTATCAAGCGTTCCAATCTGATAGACCGTTTCCTCTGGGCAGGTCTTTTTACTTTTGAGCAAATCTCCGGTTTCCTTATTTCTTTCAGGGTGTCGGTTCTTCACATTTCTTTCGTTCTGTCCGGTCACAAAATCACGATACCGCTGACGATAAAAAAGCTGTTCCACATCTTCAAAAGTGGCAGACAGCTCATTTTCCTTTTCGGGATTTTTGAAATTGCGGAAGCCATTGTAACAGTCCCAATAGAGATTTTGTTTGGCTCGTTCTTCGTCAATGTGTTCGCTGTTGGCAATGTCAAAACTGCGGTCATTGTGCTTCGGATTATAAACGCCATTCTTTCCGGCTCGTCCATTGTGCCTTGTTAATTTCACATGAGTTCCTCCTTCTTTTTGATTTCCCCGACAGGGGAGAAGGGCAGCGAAGCTGATTCCTTGCGGCTTTCTGCGTCAAGTAATACCCAGTACTAAGTGGCGAAACGCCACTTAACTGGGCAAGGCTGCCGCCCTTGACCTGCACAGGGGTATTGCATTCCCTGTACCCATGCACAAAGGGTTGCACCCTCTGTACTCCCGCCCGAACAAACTGACTTCGCCCCGTCTCAAGCTCTGTCAGTTCCTTCGGTTTTACAAAACAGTCCACCGGACTATTTTGCAAAAAGAAAAACCGACGCATGATTGCTTTACGCTCAATACATCGGTTTCTTCATCTGACCTTGACGGTCATATTCAGTTGTCTAACATCGTACTGTTATAAAATCTATGTCATTTACGATTTTTCTTATGCTGATTTGCCCAGTAAGATTTTACAGGGATTCTTCTTCTTTTTATGTCCTCCATAAATTCTTCTTTGTCAATATTACTATCAATGGTAAATAATTTTTCTCCATTTACATATACACGCATAGAACCTTTCTTTCTCTCGCAATAGGTAATATCTTCAAAGTGAAAAGTTCTCTTTCTGCCAAAAGTTGAACGCCATGTGATTTCATCTCCGTTCACTTCCAGTTTCCACATAATCATATTCAATGAGCCGATTAAAGAAACAATAAAGAAAATGCTAAAAACGAGTGGTGGAAACAAATCATCTTGTTGAATAGCACTGGCTACCGTAGCTCCCCCAAAAAGAAACACCGCCAATACAAAAAACATAGTAAGTACTTTTTCGGTTTTTATTATATAATGCGTCCTTATTATTCCCTTTTTCTGTTCTTCCTCTCGTTCTTTAGCTCTCTTTTGTTGAAGATTTACAATATATGTCAAAAGAAGAAGTACAACTAAATAGGGACCTATTTGTGTAATTATATTCAAACACATTCGTAAAAAACCATTCATTTTTTGCCCTCCATAGTTCCAGATATGTAAAAATGATTGTTTAAATTCGAGTATTTAAAACCTCACTTTTTCATATCTCATTATACTTCATCAACTTAAAGAATGGAAGAAAAAATTTTGTATACAGAGTTCCTGTTCAAGCCTTGTAACGCACATTTCTGCAAAATCCATAGTCCCCGATACTTTCCTTGCAGACGATAGGCAACGGTCAAAACATCAGGTCTGCACCTGACATTTTAACCGCATATCAGCCCTGATTATCACATTATCCCTGCTGACTGTTCAGCCCATGCTTTTTCGCATATTCGCTGGCTTTCTGTCTGCGTTCCTCACTGTAAGGCGGCAGGAAACGGATAGACAAACGGGATTTTGCCAGCTCATAAGAAATACCGCCTTGAACATTGGATTTTTCCAGTCTGCAAAGGTCAGGGTACTTCTTAGCAAAAGCAGCCAACCTCTTTTTCAATCCGGCGTTGTGGGTGTAGATATTTGCCTTGTCCTCGCCCTCATTAAAGAGAACGATTGTTTCTTTCTCAATCTTCGTAAGTCTCGCCATAGCAGCCCTCCCTATGGTTTTTCAACACACGCAGCTTGCAGTAAAAGCAGCGATACCACCTTTCAACACCCTCAGCACTCAGCTTGACGGAAAGCATATAAAACAGCTTCTTCGTCGCCGGATCGGGTGCAAGGGCAGCCACCATACGCAAACGCTCGACAGTTGCTTTCAGGTTCGGACAGCCAAAGGCATAAATGGCTTTCATTTCATTCCGGTTCATCTTCATTGTGTTTTCCTCCTTAAAGTTTGATAAATGAAAATCGACAGACACTTCATAAGAAAATACCTGTCGCTTCGTTTACGATATAGATTTGTTGGTTTTGGACTTGATAAAATCAGCAGTAAATCATTTCCTGTCTGATGATTTCTTCGGCTCGGTTACGGATAGAGTTCATGGACTGTACCCACAACATCTGATTGTCTGCTTTCATGGTTTCGGTCACACCCTCGGCTTGTTTCATCTGCTCAATGACAAGGCTGCACCTTTCCGCTACCTGTTCGTTCAGGTCAGCAAGGTAAGTATGCAGTTTGCCGGATAAACAGAGGGCAGAGAACCTTGCAGGGCGGTACTGCTCCAAATATGTCCTGTGCAGTCTGCCCCACATACCGATAGGGCGGTGTTCCTCCGGCAGCTTCAAGTCCGGCACATAGTAATCGCCCACAAGAACATAGTCCAGACCGTTGCTTTCATCATGGATTCGTGGTTTCAATTCTGTCATGCTATTTTTTCTCCTCTCACTTTTTGCCGATTTGATTTGGTTACGGCGTTCTGTTCAGCACACACATTGCTATCAGAACTTTTTTCTTCTGCTATACGCTCATGCTCCGCAAATTCTTTTGATTTCTCACGAATTTTTTTCATATACTTACGATTGGATTCTCGTTTTCTGCGAAGTCGATCTGCTTCTTTTTCAGCAGCAATCCTTTCTTCCTCTGTTGGTTCATGCTGCTCCACAGGTACTTGAAATTGCCCGACATAGTTAAGATATATCTCCACCTCTGTGGTGCGGTCTGCACCTTTTCCCTGTGGCTCGTGAACCAGTATTTTGTCTATAAATTCATTTATCATGGCAGGAGTAAGCTCTGTAATGTTCTCATACTTTTTAACCAGCTTTAGAAAACGCTCCACATTATTTTGACCGCCTATAATCCGTTGCATATCAGCGGTGTCAGTTTCAATAATCTTGTTTAGCTCGTTCTGCTCATTTTCATAATCAGTAAGCATACTCTGAAAAAGCCTGTCCGGTAATCTTCCAATCACATTATCCTCATAGATTTTCCTGATAAGCATATCCAATTCGTGAAGTCGCTTCTGATTTCTTTCAATGCGTTTTTTTACAGTTTCAGAAACAGCAATATCTTTCATCGCCGATTCTTCTTGCAAAGAATAGACAAACTCCTGCTCATTCAAAGAAACATAGTGGCAAGTTTCCTGTATGGTTTTTAGAATGATGCTTTTAAGTGCTTTTGTTGAAATATGGTGGCAAGTACAATGCCGGTCATATTTCTGACGCCCCAGATTATATGTGGAACATTCATAACAATCTGCCGGATTGGAATAACTTGTCCTTTTTTCTCCTTTAGCAGTATAATATATTCTTTCTCGCCCTTTTCGTTCCCTGTGATTATACATCGGCGCACCACAGTCAGCACAGTAAATCTTTCCGGTCAGAACATTAGGTTCGCCCATAGGATCTGCTTTTCTTACATTCTGTCTTAACTTTTGAGCAAGCAGCCATGTTTCTTCATCGACAATAGGCTCTTGTGTATCATCAAAAACCACCCAATCTTCCTTATTTGTCCTTTTCACTTTTTTGTCCTTATAGGAATTTTTGAATGTCCTGAAGTTGACAGTCTTTCCGATATACTCTGGTCGGGCAATCAGAGTAGTAACCTGATTGCCTCGCCACATATACGGATTTTCTTTGTCATAGTTGCTTGCATGATTTCCAAGTCCCTTTTTTCCAAGATAATAAGAGGGTCTTTCAATTTTTTCTTCTGAAAGTTCTCTTGCTATCTGATAAGGTCCTTTTCCCTCAATAGTCATACGATAAATTCTGCGGACTACTTCAGCAGCTTCTTCATCAATAATCCAATGGTCGTGGTTTTCGGGGTCTTTCAAATAGCCGTATGGTGGGATATTACTTGTATGCGCATTGCCGGAAGAACCTCTGGATTTCAGTACAGCTTTAATTTTCTTACTTGTGTCCCTGACAAACCACTCATTCATGATATTCAGAAAAGGGGCAAACTCACTGGTTTCTTGACGGTCACTGTCAATACCATTATTGATTGCTATAAATCGAACTTCCTTTTCTCTAAACAGAATATCAGTGAAAAAACCTACTTGCAGATGATCTCTGCCGATTCTGGACATATCCTTGCAGATACAGACAGTGATTTCTCCGTTTTTAACACCTTCAACAAGTCTGTTCCATGAAGGTCTGTCAAAAGTCGCTCCACTCCAACCATCATCGGTAAAATGAACAAGATTCGTAAAGCCATGTTTTATAGCATAATCTTCAAGCATTCGCTTTTGATGAACTATACTGTTACTCTCTCCAGCATTATCGTCATCACGAGACAGTCTTTCATACAAAGCAGTAATGCCATTGCTTTTATCTTTTTTTCTTCTCATGCTGAACTCCTTTCTTCAATTCCTATCCACTCCTTACGCTCACAAAATATCACATCCGTATAATGTTTCGGCGGTGCTGTAAAATGTTCACTAAATTTTACAACAACACATTCAAATACCTGTCCTATTTTTATATCTGGAAAATCACTTTCCTCCTCTTCTGGCTTTTCTGCATTTTTCCCATATGATTTAAAGAACCGTTCTTCCACTTCTTTCCATCCATATTGGAGAACATTCTTTCCAGATACAGTAAACAGTTCTCCATGACAGGAAATTTCAGTCTTAATACTCTCATATATGTATTCCTGTTCCGATGCACATAATAACTTTGATGCAATCAGCATAAGAATTTCTTTTTCTCCACCCGGAAGTGCTTTTAAATCCGTGTTTGCAATTTCTACCGTTGGTATAATTGCATGATGATCTGATACCTTTTTGCTGTTTAAAAGTCTTTTTATCTCTGGTTCCGAACCCTTCATTGATATTTCTGGAAATACTCTATTTACCGCATCAATAACCAAAAACGCATTTTCTTCCATATCATCTGTAAGATATTGGCTATCCGTCCTTGGATACGTCACCAGTTTCTTCTCATAAAGGCTTTGGGTATAGTCCAAGGTTTGCTGTGCCGTAAATCCAAGAAGACGATTTGCTTCCCTCTGTAATGTGGTCAGATCATATAATTTCGGCGGCTGTACCTTTTTCTTCTCTTTCTTTACTGAAAGAATCTGTGCAGTTTCATCCTTCATATCCTCCATCATCTGAACGGCAGCACTTTTCTCTTTTATCCGGTTACTTACAGCATCCAATCCATCCATCAGAAGATGAACCAGATAATACTTCTCTTTCTGGAAGTTCTCGATGCTCTTTTCCCGTTCCACCAGCATTGCAAGTGTAGGTGTCTGCACCCGACCTACAATCAACCGATGGTGATACAGCACCGTAAACAGTCTGGTGGCATTAATTCCCACCAGCCAGTCTGCTTCACTTCTCGCCACCGCAGAATAATAAAGATTATCATATTCATGTCCATCTTTCATCTGCTGAAATCCTTCCAGAATTGCTTTTTCCTCCATGGAAGAAATCCACAGTCTTTTAAAGGGAAGTTTACATTCTGCCTGGTTATATACCAGACGGAAAATCAACTCCCCTTCTCTTCCTGCATCTGTTGCACATATAATTTCTGTGACATCTGCTCTGTGAAGCAGTTCCTTTAAAACCCGAAACTGCCCTTTGGTACTTTCTTTAATCTGATATTTCCAATTCTCCGGGATCATGGGAAGTGTTTCATATTTCCATGCTTTCCAGTCATACCGGTACTGATCTGCACTGGCCAGTTCAATCAAATGCCCAATACACCAGGAAACCAGATACTCTTTTCCTTCCAGATAGCCATCTTTTACGTTTGTGGCATGAAGCACCTTCGCAATGTTTCTGGCTACGCTGGGTTTTTCCGCAATTACAAGCTGCAATTTTCTATCTCCTTTCTGCACCTGTCGCTGTAATTAAGTGAAACAAAGTTATTCCTCTGATTCTTCGTCTTCTACTTCACCTTCCATTTCATATTCTTCTAATTCTTCATCATCCTCACGAATTGTATCTTCTTCCTCCTCATCGTCGTCCTCGTCCTCTTCATAATCAAAAGAAGTATTTCTTCCTTTCATAAATTTCCAATAATAGTAAGCACCACAAACTCCTGCCAGAACCAGCAGCATTAATAAAATCGTGCCGGAATTATTGCTTTTCTTCTCAGGTTCTTCCTTTTCTTCCGGTATGATCGTAACTTCTGGTTCCGGTGTCTCTGTGATCTTCTCTGTTTCAAGTGGCAGTGCAGATTCTGCAATAGCCTGGTTCTGTGGAAGTGTGACCATGTTGGTATCCGTAAAGTTCAAAAGATCATTTTCGCCTACCTCTGTAAGAAGATAAACATTTTCATCCGTTTTATCCTTATCTACAATCAGATAAAAAACCTTATCACTTTTTGTCTTGATCGTATAAAATTCCTTTCCCCCTTTGTCCTGAACTGTTCCTGTTGTCATGCCGGAAGCAGAACTTTCTCCCTGCACCCGTCCGGTATCTGCTTCTGTATCCGTTTCATTTCCTGTGTTTTCTGGTTCTGTTGGTGCAGTAGCAGTCTCGTTCGTTGTCTGATGTTCCGTTACGGTTGCAGTAGCACTGGTGGGCTTACTTGCAGTTCCATCGGCTGGCAAAGAAGCTGCATTCTGCTCCGTTTCGGAAACCTCTGTATTCTCTTTTACTGCATCTGGATTTTCATAATAAGGGTTTCCTACTTTATAGATCTCTGACATATTTCCTGCTTTGTCTTTTGCCTGCAGGGTAAAGTATTCATAGGAAGTATCCGCTTTTTGCAAACGGACATTTAACGTATTATTCGTCAGTTCTGTGAATTCATTTCCATTGACATACAAAGCAGCAATTCCCGATTCCGCATCAACTCCCTGCACGATCAGTATCCCATTCTTCGCAGCCGCAATAATAGTTGGTTTAGTTTTATCAAAACACTCTATGTAACGATTCTGCTCATAAGTATTTCCATTCTGATCGGTAACTCTCACATAAACACTACAATTAGAAGAGATGGATACTTCCATATTTCCGGTTATGTCTGACCATCCTCCATTTTCTGAAAGTCTTGCTTCTACTTTTGCAATAGAAAAAGCACCTGTATTCTTTGTATCTTCCACTTGAATTTTTACGGTTGCCGTATCTGTCTGCCAGCCTTCGGGTTCTGTAAAGGTAATCCCTACTTCTGGTGTTTCCGTCACATCATTTCCTGCATCTTCCTGTGCCTGTTCCACTGGATCTGCATGAATTTCAACTTCTGATCCATCTGAAAAATCAACATCTTCCGGGCTGCTTTCTTCTGATGATTCCACTTCTACATTATCTGCCCATACAGTCAGACTTCCGGGCGAACTATAAAAGAAAGCTCCTGCCGGAAGTCCTGCTAACGTAGCTGCGGTTAAAAATACAGCTGCTCTTTTATGAAATTTCTTCATTTTCTGTCTGCTCCTTTTCTCTGGTTTCCAATATCTTTTTTTGTTCCTCCTTGCTGATATCAATCATCAACTGAAGTTCCTCTGCGGAAACTCCATTGCTTCGGATAATTTTTAGATACTCCATATCCTCTGCCTGTTTCTTCTGTTCTTCCAGATTCCTTGCTTTTTTCTGTAGCTTTTCAATCTTAACGTAGGTTCTTGCAAGTTCTTCTTTTATTCGTTCAATGTTCAAATACGCCCCTCCTTATGGCCTGCCAAAAGCATAAAAATGAGACTGCCAGTATGCAGAATTAATGGACGTATACTGAATTGGATTTCCACAATGGATCATCTGTCCATCTCCGGCATAAATTCCTACGTGGGTAACCGGCTCTCCCGCATCATACGTCCCAGTGAAAAAGATAATATCTCCTGGCCTTGCTTCTTCTGGTGATACAGGCATACAAATGTCATAAATTCCCTGTGCAGTAAGTCTTCCCATATTGCAGACACCCGAATTGGTAAACACATAGCTTACAAAACCAGAACAGTCAAAAGAAGTCTCCGGGCTGGAACCGCCCCATACATACGGCATACCAAGATATTTGTCTGCTTCCGCAAATAATCTCCGCACAGTCTCATCATCATAACTGCCGCCTCCACCATACAGCCCGCTATCTCCGGTACTGATATAAAAAACAGGATTATAATATTCCCCATCTTTGACCAGTTCCAAATATAACTGGCTTCCGGTTGCACTTCCTGTACTTCCCGTTGTACCAATTACAGTATCTGTTGTTACTTCCTGACCATTTGCTACCGAAATGCTCTGCAGATAAGCGTATTTAATCTGCACACCTTTTTTATCCTGCGTAACTACATAATTTCCAAAAGTTCCGCTATATCCTACATCTACAACAAAACCATTCATCGCTGACTTCACTTCTGTTCCCTGTCGTACATTAACCGTCACACCTCTGTGAAGTTGTGTCTGCCCGGTTCCATTGTTTACAGAATACCCATAATAGGTACTGATATAGGCATACCAGTTTAACTCAACCGGAGTTTTATATGTCTGTAAATTTCCTCTGTTGGAATAGACCTCTTCATAAATTTCCTGCTCATCCTCTTCCATTCTGGACAGAATAACACTTCTAAGCGGTTTTGCCTGAACAGAAACATTCAGTACATCTGCAGTTACTGTACGGGTAACTTCCACAGAGTTCTGATTGCCCTCTGCCAGAAAACATTCCCAGGTCTGATGACCATGTGCCTCAGCTACTGCGTGATTATCATAATAAACATCAAACTGGACACCATACTGGGCAAAGTTTCCAGTATCTTCTACGGTGTACTCAATCCCATTCATCACTACTTTCGTCCCCATTGGAAGAAATGGGTTTGCAGCATCAACCGCAAGCGTATGATTAGCCTGTGGCATTGCCCCTGAAGCAGTTGGTCCTCCACTCCACACGCCACAGCAGATAGGACAGTTACAGTATCCACTGGTCACAACATTTCCCAATGACTGCCCTACCTGTATTGTAGATGTTTCCTGCCGGGTTTCACTTTTTTCCTCTACGGTGATTCCGTACTGTAAAGAAAAAATTGTTTCCAGTTCTCCTTTTATCTCATCAAACTTAAAATCCCCATACCTGGCAGTCAGATAACTGATCAATGTATGGGGATCATGGCCGATTTCACCAATGTTATATCTGTATTCATCTTTTCCTGGATACCGGGCTTCCATCTGGTTTATTTTCTGTTGAAGACTGGCTTCCAACTGCGTATAATACAACTCTGCTTTTTCAATTTCGTCCGGATCCGCAATGTAACTGGAAGCGATTACCGTAGAAATTCCATTAGAAAACATAGCCGAACAGGAAGCAAATCCTGTCATTACGGAAAGAAGCAAAATCAATAACAACCCCATTGAGATCAGAGTAGTTACATTTCTTACAAATACTTCCTGTGCCTTTCTTGCAATTTTAGTAGCAAGATTTACTGACCGGATTGAGGTGTCTTTTGTTTCTTTTGCAATCTTCCCAGCCCGGTATGCCATCTGATACTCTCGCTTAATCCTCTGCTTCTGTATTAATTTTCTGATCAGCTTTTTCTGCATCTCTGGATGTTCTTCCAGATATTTCTGATATTGATACCTGGATGCACTCTTCCAGGCTCTTTGCTCTAAACGGTTTTCTTTATGTATCTGACTGCGGTTCTTCCGGATATTTCTACTGCTATGTTCCTGTAATATCCACTCACCTGAACGCACCAGCTTATGTGCTGCATCTACAGCACTGTTTTCCTCTTCGTCTTCGCCTGCTTTCTGATATACTGCATTTTTTAATGCTTTCTTTGGAACAGAAGACAAGGTTTTCTTTTTACCATCCGTTTTCCCTGTTTTTTTGTCGAAATATAAATGGTACTTTACCTTTGCTTTCTGTTCCTCATTTGTTTTCTTGGTATAAACAGAATCTTTCGGAATTTTGTTCTGCCTCTCAGCTTCCTGTTTTCTTGCAGCCTTATCCACTTCCTGATAAGTTTTTATTGTTTTTCGGCTATATTTCTGCTTTCCTTTTTTTCGGTTTGTAGAAACATCATTCTTCTCTGCCTGAAAATGTCCTCCATCTGTTTCAGCCGAAGTTTTCTTTTCTTTCTTCAGACTTCCATCTGTCTCCAGTTTTCCAAACTGCAGTCTCTGCTGTTTCTTTTTCTGTCGCTGATACTGGCTCCTGTGTTTTTCTTTGCGCTCACGTATTTCTACCGCTGAATCCACAGATACACCTGCAGGCTTGTCCCGATATCTGTACCGTCCCTGTGTTTTTCGTTTTCCCGGAGGACTGTTTGCAGCCTCTTCTTTTTTGGCAGGATTTCCCTCCTGAACTTTTTCGGAAAATTGTTTCTTTTCAGCTTTTTTATGAGAGTTTTTCTTCTTTTCAGAAGTAATAAATGCCTGTTCTACATCCTTCTGTTTATAAGGCAACTCCTGATCGCTGTTTGTAACTTTTCTGGTCTCCTTTGTTGCAAGATTTTCCTCAACCAGACCATTTCTGGTCATACGGCTGACTTTCTTCTCTTTCGCCGTATATTTTTGTTTTCCCAATGTACCTCACCTCTGCTTTTTTGTCCGTTAAGTCTGAATCTCATCCGGTTTAGTACTCATCAAAGCATAGGTTCTGGTATCCTGCGGATATCTGTCTGCAAAAGGTATGATTACATTTCCGTAAAAAAGCAGCCCTTCTCCTGCATTACTGTTATTTACAAAAGAAATCTGATGCTTGGAAATATTCAATTTCTCCGCAAGGATCTTCTGATCCCCGCTGTGCTGATTTAACATCAGGATAAAATCACTGTTTCCCACAATACTTTCTACTGCCAGAGAGCCAAGAAAATCTGTTACATTCTGACTGATTCCTGTAATGATTCCACCCCACTTACGAAATCTCTTCCACATTTCAATAGAATAATTAGCAGTCTGTGGCTGGTTCAGCAAAAGGTGAAATTCATCCACATAATAACGGGTTGATTTCCTGCGACTGCGGTTCTGTGATACTCTTGTCCAAACCATATGCTGGACAATCAACATCCCTGCTTTTCGTAGTGTGGTTCCAAGTTCCCGGATATCAAAGCATACCACTCTGTTCTGCGTATCGACATTACTTCGATGGTTAAATACATTCTGCGATCCTGTTACATACAACTGCAGACTGTTGGCAATGTTCTGTGCTGCTGGTTTATCTGGTGCATAAAAGTTCAGACGTTCATAGAAATCCTGCAAAGTCGGCATATTTTCCGGTTTTGGATCATTGTAAAGATATTTTTTATAAATGTCTTTTACACACAGGTCAATCATGGAAACCTCATCACCATTTAATTCTGCATTTTGAGGTTTCTTCATAATGACCTCGCAGAAAGATGTGATAAACTCTGCTTTATCAGCAATAATGGTATCAATATCCTCCACATCGCCATTAATCCTGTATTTCTCCGGATGATAAATAACATCCAGGTTCACTTCCATAGGATTGATGTAATCATTACTTTTTGCACTGATTTTAATAACTTCACCATTTAAGGCATTTACCAGCGGAAAATATTCTCCCTCCGGGTCACAGATAATAATGTCATCGTCTGTAATCAAGAAAACATTGAGAATTTCTCTTTTCGTTGCAAAACTCTTACCGGAACCAGGAGTACCCAAAATCAGGCCGTTAGGTGTTTTCAATCGTTTCCGATCCACCATAATGAGATTGTTTGACAGTGCATTTAAGCCATAGTAAAGAGCTTCACCGCCTTGGAAAAGTTCCTGTGTGGTAAACGGAACAAAGATTGCTGTAGAAGTCGTAGTCATAATTCTCTGTATTCCAGTCTGGTTCATTCCCAGTGGCAGTGATGCCACAAGTCCCTGTTCCTGCTGATATTGAAGTCTCCGTATATTGCAATTATATTTCTGGGCGATTCCTGCCGTCTGATACACAATATTGTCCAGTTTTCTCTTATTGTCCGCTGTATTCATCAGCAAAAAAGTAAGTTCAAAAAGTTTCTCATTCCTGGACTGGATTTCATTGAGCAATCCCTCCACATCCTCTCCGTATGTAGAAATGTCCGTTGGAATAATATCCATATCATATCCGCTTCTGACCGCTTTCTTCTGTTCTTCAATTTTCATTTTCTGAATATTTGACAGCGTGCTTTTCAGGCTTTTAATAGCTGCCTTGGGATCAATGGGACGCAGGTGCATATTGATGATAAGATTCTCTTCCAGATCCAGCAGATCTGCCAACAGTTTATCCGTAAGTTCTGGTGATGTAATCTGTAAATATGACACGCATCCAAAAGTCTGTCCCATCCGAAAATAGCTGTCATTGCGAAAATCAAATCCGGTAGGTGCAATAAAGTCTTTTGTCTGCAGACCTGTTTTTGCAACCATCCCATAATGGAAATGGAAAGATTCTTTTGTGTCCATATTCATCACATCATGCAGAATTTTCAGACGTTCTACTCCATTTAAAGGCTCTGCCATGGCTCCCATCACCTTAAAATTATTCAACACACTGGCTTCAATTCTCTCCAGCCTGGATTTTGCATTTCGCAGATTATCCGCTTTAATGGAAAATGTGATATATTTTGTTTTTACAAGCCCGTTATTTCCTTTGGAAAGCTGCATTTTCAACATATCCGAATATTCTTTCCGAATATCATTGAAACAGTCATCCTGCTCTGGAATATCAATATTTTTTGCATACTCATCAAAATTCACCTGTTGATTAAGAAATGTAATTTGTACCTCAACAGAGCTGTCAAATGAATTCAGGAACTCACAATAGTTCTCAAAAATAGCCGCTTTATCATCATTCTGCGCTAACTGGTAATTTATATCGTAGAACTGCACCATTTTTGAATAATAGTTATCATCCGTTCTGCAGATACCATCCTTATATATTTCCTTATATGGAATCGTATCCTGCGCTGTAAAAGGCTTCCTCTTCTTCTGATTCTCCGCTTTTATCATCCGAAGTTCTTTCAGACGCTTTTTTTCCTCTTTCGTAAGTCCGGTTTTCTGTTTCTTATTTTTTTCGGTCTGCTTTTTTAAGGAAATGGAACGGATTTCTCGCTTCCCTGGCTTCTTTTGCCTTTTTCTCAAGCCATGCACCCTCTTTCTCTAATTTATCGTACTCTATAATCCGGTCATATAAGTTTTGGGAACGATAGACCCTGATTCCAGGTCTTAAAAATTTCTGCCGGATAATGTGAAGCAATATTTTCTCTGCTGGAAATCCATCCTTTTCATACATTGCAAAAAAGAAAAATGGCAGCATCACTATGATCATAAGCGTTGCTGCCACATCTGTTCCCAGTCCTGCTTTTGTCAGCAAATAGACCGGAACACCACAAATTCCTGCCAGAGAAAAACATATAATTTGTCTTTTAGTTAAATTCAATGCTAATTTTGTCTTTATTTTTGAAAAATCTTTCGGCACTGGAACATATGCCATATTCTTGTTTCCTCCTAATGTGCATTGAAGATTGATTTTGCCAGGGAACTGGTCTTAAACAGGCTGAAACATAAAATAACTGTATATGCTGCAACTGACCAGATAGCTGTATGAAGATTATCCGCAACTGTAATAGCATTTACCAGAACTGCATAAATCGCAACACATACCATCATAAAAAATCCCTGGAATCCCAACGCTAATAATGCCTTCACGTAATTATTTCCAATACTTCCCCATTCCCTGTTCGTAAATGTTGAAAACGGAATAGGTGCCACAGAGACATAAAGATATATTTCTATCATTCGTCCATATAAAATGACGGTAATCAGGACTGATATGATTTTTAGACATAAACTGACCAGCATCGTTTCCAGACCAAGCCCCAGTAATTCTCCGATTCCCATATCTTCAATCTGCGTTTCAAGAAGCGTTTTCAATGCTTCTGTAACATCAATAGATGCGGAACCGGTTATCATACCGCCAGCATTGGATACCACATGATTCGCTACATCAAAAATTGCCATCGCAATATCAAAAGTATGAGTAACCAGATATACCGCTACCCACATCTTAAAAATGTATTTGAAAAACATAAACGTATCCGTATCGTGCATATTGTTTTTTTCCATAATCATGGAAATCAGCTCATAACACAGTACAAATGTAATAATCATCCCCGCAATGGGGACAATGACATTATCCGACAGATTTTTTATCATGGAAAAAATGCCACTGTTCCAATTTTGGGGTGTTTTCCCAACCTCTGTAGCAATCGTTTCTACTTTGGTATTTACATCGGTGAACATGGTATCCAGGTTTGATGTGATCCAGCCTGTTAGCAGATCCTTTATGAACTCTGTTATTTTTTCGGTTATTCCACCCATTTATTTATCCAAACAAAGTTGCAAGCTGTGGAATCAGGTTTATTCCAATCAGTACGATGCCACCGCCCGCCATCAACTGTTTTATCCCCAATTAGGTGTAAAACTCTGCTCGATGGCGGGCGGCGGCGCACAAAAAATCTATATGGTATTTTTAAGAGAACCGTCCCGGCGGGACAGGTCAGGCAGTGACCTGTTCCACCTCCGGGATGGGTTTGAGATTAAAATGAATTTCGATAGAAATGTGTCTTGTTTTATCTTCGTCAATGCGCTCATGCACGACGATTTCTTTGATTAAGCGGTTAAGGGTGGCTGCGTCCAGCTCTGTGATGTTGGCGTATTCCTGAATGGCTTCCACCCATTGTTTTGCGTCATTGGCAAGCTGGACTTCATCGGACAGCCGCTTTCTGCTCTCGGACACTTTTGTTTTAAGCTCCGTCTGCTCGGTCTGTGTCTTTTCCAGCATGGTGTTGAAATTCTGTTCACTGATACGCCCTGCAATCATATCCTCATAAAGCCGCATTACCATTTTGTCCAGAACCTCAATCCGTTCCTCGTCCCTTGTAAGGGAGCGTTCCATTGCTTCCCGCTGTTCCCGCTGCTCGGCTTCACAGGTATTGGTCAGGCGGTCGGCAACCGCTTCCCCGTCCATCAGGGCAGCTTTGGCACATTCCCGGATTTTCCGCAGCACATGGCTGTAAAGGGTGTCATAGTCAATCCGATGCTGGGTGCAGTGGTTCTTTCCAAAGGCATTGTAGGTCTTGCAGGAATAAATCTGCTGAGGATGTTTTGCGTTTGTGTAGCGTACCGTCAGCGACTTCCCACACTCGCCGCATTTTATCAGTCCGGCAAACAGGCTGATTTCATTGGTCTGCCCCGGACGCTGGCGGGATTTCAGCTTATTCTGCACAATGTCAAAGCTCATGCGGTCAATCAGCGGTTCATGCTGCCCCTCCACCACAATCCAGTCCTCCGGCTTCTTTTCCCCAATCGTGCCGATTTTGAAACGGTAGTCCTTTTTCTGG
>NZ_JBCPGE010000051.1:0-31931 GCF_040914025.1 Ruminococcus sp. RTP21484sp1_RTP21281st1_A8_RTP21281_210402 | reverse complement strand
CCCTTCTTCTGCTCTTCCTGTCCCTCATCCATTTCTATGTATACATGCTGTCCTAACATAAGTCCCTCTGATGAATCCAGAGTTACATAGAAAGGATAGGTACTGGAACTTGTAGTATCATCACCGCTGGACATTCCAAAATAGGAATTACTGCTACTGCTGTTCGTAGAATTCTGCTCGTCCACAGCCCCCATAGTTCCATGCCAGATCTGATTCTCATCCACTCTGGAACGCACAATAACTGCAGAGCCTGGAACAACCGTATTACGATTCTGCTCATTTACCTGCCCCTTAATACGGTAAGCACCTGTACTGAGAATGGTGATAAAAGAATTATCAGAAGAATCACTTCCGGAATCAGCTCCCATGCTGTCATCCAGAGTATCTCCATCATCGCTTCCCAGCTTACTGGTATCAATTTTCTGGATGACTCCGTCGATTTCGCTTCGTACTTCTGTATTGGTGGTAGCTGCCTGCAGCTTATCAATCTCTGCCTGCTTGCTCACCTGGTCATATTCGTTCTTCTTCAGATTCATCTTATTCGTCTCAATCTCAATGGTATAAGAAAGCTGGCTGTTCTTATTGGCTTTCTTTTTCTCTTTCTCAAGAGTGGAAATCTGTTCATTAAGGCTGAGCGCTTCATTCTTCAACCGGTCAAGAGCCAGCTGGGCTTCCTTCAGGCTGTCCTGGATACTGCTCAGGTCGTATTCAAAAAGCAGCTGTCCCTTCTTTACCTCATCTCCAACCTTCACCTTTACTTCGGTAACAGTTCGATTGTTCTCAATATTTACCTTTACCGTCTCCTGAGGCTCTACCACGCCTGCGAACCGGTTCAGCACTCCGGAATCTTCTCCAAGAAGAGTGCTGATCTTAGTCACATATGCAACTTCACCAGAAGCCGCTGCAGAATCCCCATAATTTTCTTTATAGTAATACCAGCCACCGGCACCAGCTGCTCCAGCAAGAATGATCAGCCCTCCGATGACAAAACCTTTTTTCTTCATGGTTACCTCCTATACGATAACTCAATGGTTTTTCAATATCTTTTGCAATTATAACAGATATATCTCCACATCTGTCATCTGCATTTACCCTGTTTATAATAACAGATTCAGCCTCAAAAGAAAAGCATTCTAAGCTGATAATGCATTTTTCACAATTTATTCACTCTTTTTTTAGAAATATCGTCTAAATTTTAGGCATTTTTGACTTTTATGAAAAAAAATGGTATAATAAAAAAGTTTTATAAACATTTTACGTAATAATTTGAAAGGAAAGAACTCTGTATGAAGTCAGTCAGATTTCTGCTTCCTCTTCTTTTGCTTCTCTGCACTTTTTCACTATGCGGCTGTACCAGCAAGGAGGAGAAAAAAATCGAGGACGCAGTAAAACAGGAACTGGATCAGCTAAAGGATCTGGATTCCATTACCACACAGAAATACATCTCCTACCAGAAGCTTTTCCCCGGTGAACCCGAAGATATCACTATTTCTTCTGATATTGAAGAAGTCTTTTCTCTCTTTTTCCAGGATTTTGATTATAAAATTCTGGATGTTAACGTAGACAAGGACAAACAATCCGCACAGGCGAATCTCAGGCTGGTCACTCTGGATGCCCATGCGCTTGCTGAAGATTTTTCCAAGGCGCAGCTGAAGCATGAAATTTCCCAGTCCGCTTCCTCTGAAGAAGCCACGGAACAGACCATTTCCCTTGAAGAGCGCTACACGCTTCTGAATGAATTGCTTAAGAGTAATGACTACCAGACTGTGGAGCGTAACTGCACCATCTCCTTAGACGCCTCAAATAAAGACGGCGAAACCAGTTGGGAGATCCGGCGCACCAATACACTGGAAAATGACCTTGTCGGCGGTCTTATGAACGATCTCACAGACCCGGATATTTTATCACCGGAAGACACAATCTTAGTTTATCTGAATACCCTGAAAAATATGTCTGCAGAGGAACTGGGCAATTATTTAAATGCAGATTCCATTATCAGCACAGAAGACCCTGCAAAGATCAGCCTTGCAGAAGCACTGGTAAAACAGGTTCACTCCACCTTTGATTATTCTATTGGGGAAACCACTGTTTCCGGCTATACAGCCACAGTTACAGCCAATATTACCACCTTTGACAGCGATGCTATTCTGGAAAATTATCAGAAGGAGCTGGATTCCTATCTTGCCTCTGTGGATGCTGTTATCGACGGTGCCCAAAAACGATATGAAAAGTCCTACAGTCTGCTTCTTGAATATATTGAAGAAAATACAGCTACTAAAACAGTGGAAACAACTTTCACACTGATCAACGACGGTGCTTCCTGGAAACTGGAAGACGCAGGAACGGTGTTTGGACAGGCATTGTTTGGAACTTTAAGTTCCAGCCCGGTAGAAGACAAGCAGGAAACCAACGGATGATATAGTTAAAATTTACGCCTCTGCAAACTTGTGCAGGGGCGTTTTTATTTGTGCTGACAGCGAACCCAAAGTCCATGCCTGCCAGAGCGTGACAACATTCTTCCATAAGAAAAATCCCACCCATTTTTGCAGGCAGGATTTTTCAGTCAGCTTATTCCAAGTTATAAGCTAAGTTATCTCTTGTTGTATTTCTTTTCTTATTCCTCAGTCTCTGGAGCAGCTTCTTTCTCAACTTCAAGTCCCAGCTCGTCCAACTGTGCTTCGCTTACGCGCTGCGGTGCCTGAGTCATCAGACAGGATGCATCTTTTACCTTCGGGAATGCAATTACGTCACGAATACTGTCAACCTTGGCAATGAGCATAACCAGACGGTCAAGACCATAAGCCAGTCCGGCGTGAGGCGGAACTCCGTATTTGAATGCATCCAGAAGGAATCCGAACTGCTCATGGGCAGCTTCCGGGGTAAATCCAAGCTCTTTAAACATTCTCTCCTGAATATCATCCTGATGGATACGAACACTGCCGCCGCCGATCTCGTTACCATTCAGTACAATATCGTAAGCCTTCGCACGAACAGCGCCCGGATCTGTGTCGAGAAGCGGGATATCCTCATCCATCGGCATTGTAAATGGATGGTGCATAGCTGTGAAACGGTTTTCTTCCTCGCTCCACTCAAGAAGCGGGAACTCCGTTACCCATACGAAGCGGTATTCGTTCTTGTCAAGAAGATCCATCTGTTTTGCAAGCTCCAGACGAAGTGCGCCAAGAACATCATAAACCAGTTTCTTCTTATCCGCTGCAAACAGAAGCAGGTCACCTGCTTTACCGTCCATAGCAGCTACAAGAGCATCCATCTCCTCATCTGTCATAAACTTGGCAAAGGAAGACTTTCTGGTGCCATCTTCTGCGATTGCAATGTATGCAAGACCTTTTGCACCATATCCCTTGGCAAACTCTACTAACTTATCAATTTTCTTACGAGGCATGCTGCCCTGGCCTTCTGCGTTGATACCACGAACGCTTCCACCAGCTTCAAGAGCACCTGTAAATACGGAGAATCCACAGTTCTTCACAATATCGCTTACATCATGAAGCTCCATGCCAAATCTCATATCCGGTTTATCAGAACCGAAACGATCCATTGCTTCCTGCCATGTGATTCTCTCGATTGGAAGTTTCACATCGATACCAAGAACCTCTTTGAACAGGTAGGAAAGATATCTCTCATTTACATCGATTACATCATCTACATCTACGAAAGAAAGCTCCATATCGATCTGTGTGAACTCCGGCTGACGGTCAGCACGAAGATCCTCATCACGGAAGCATCTTGCAATCTGGATGTATCTGTCATATCCGGAACACATCAGAAGCTGTTTGTACAGCTGCGGTGACTGCGGCAGACCATAGAAGCAGCCAGGATGTACACGGGATGGCACCAGATAATCTCTTGCACCTTCAGGAGTACTCTTTCCAAGCATAGGAGTCTCAATCTCCAGGAATCCCTCGTTTGTAAAGAAGGATCTTGTCAGCTGCATTACACGGCTCTTCAGGATCAGGTTTCTCTGGAGATCCGGACGTCTTAAGTCAAGGTAACGGTATTTCAGACGTACATCCTCTTTTGTTTTGCTGTTCTCCTCAACCGGGAATGGCGGAACTTCTGCCTCGGAAAGAACACGGAGAGATTTTGCTCTCACTTCGATCTCACCTGTTGCAAGATTCTCATTTACTGCACCACCACGTTTCTCAACGGTTCCGGTAACTGCGATCACAAACTCACTTCTCAGCTTGCCGGCTTTGGCAAAGCCTTCCTCATCAATGGAACCATTTTCAAAGATCAGCTGCATAATACCACTGCGGTCACGTAAATCTACGAAAATGATTCCTCCTTTATCTCTTGCTTTCTGAACCCATCCCATAAGTGTTACTTCGCTGCCTACCATCTGTGTGGTCACTTCTGCACATCGACAGGTTCTGTGCAGTCCCTGCATACTCTCAGCCATTTTAAGGCGCCTCCTTATTCTATGGGGTTTCCCCCAGCTTTCTCTGATTATAAACCATTCAGCTGTATTGCTTTAAATGATCCATAAAATATCATTGACGGCTGTTTTTCAAAAACAACACGTTAAATCTCTTTATCAGCGTTTAAAGAATTCCACAAATTCCGTATAGCCTTCAGCTGTCATCTGGTCTTTTTGGAATTTCTTATTCTTCTTCATAATAGAGATATTGACTTGAACTCCGGTCTTTCTCTCTTCTTCTGCCTGACGGAAAATCTCAATCAGCTTGTCTGACGGCATATTTTTCTCAATAAGATATGCCTTCTTAGTCTTTGCTGTAGGAATCTGATATCCTCTTTCAAGAAGGAGCATAACAATACGCTCAAATCCAATAGAAAATCCGCATGCACTTGTATTGTTTCCTGTAAATTTACCAATCATCTCATCATAACGTCCGCCGCCGCCAACGCTGCCGCCAAACTCATCCATGGAAATTTCGAAGATCGGACCGGTGTAATAAGACATGCCGCGAACCAGTGTAGGATCAAATGCCATCTTAAAGTCAGCAGTCTTCACAGCTTCCACAGTGGAAATGATTGTCTCAAGATCTGCTGCGATCTGTTCGTCAAGAACATCTGCCAGCTTCTCCTTGCAATATCTTACGCCCTGGATATCTGAGCTGATTTCTTTAAACATCGCAAGATAAGTATCAATGCTTTCTTTTGCAAAGCCTTCCTCTTCCAGTTCTTTCGCTACGCCCTCAAGACCAATTTTATCCATTTTGTCAAGAATGATAAATACAGTATCAAAGCTTTCCTTCGGAAATCCGCTATACTCAGCCATAGCCTTCAGAATACGGCGGTCATTGATACGGATAGTGAAATTATGGAAGTCAAGCTTGCCAAGAAGTGTAGTAGTCGCAAGTACCAACTCGATTTCTGCCATATAAGTAGGCTCACCTAAAATGTCAATGTCACACTGCATAAACTGACGGAAACGTCCTCTCTGCGGACGATCAGCTCTCCATACGTATCCCATCTGAAGTGCCTTAAATGGTCCAGGCAATTCATTAGAGTTATTTGAATAATATCTGGAAAGAGGTACTGTCAGATCATAGCGAAGACCTGAATCCACAAGATCAGCTTCTTCTTTTGCCTGGTCAAGCTTCAGCTTCTCACCTCTTTTTAAGATTTTGAAAATCAGCTTCTCATTATCACCGCCCTGTTTGCTGCACAGGTTCTCAATGTGCTCCACTCCCGGAGTCTCAATTGAAGTAAATCCAAAGGAACCATATGTTTCACGGATCAGTCCTGTAACATAGTTACGGACTTCCATCTCCTTTGGTAAAATATCTTTCATGCCGGTAACCGGCTTCTTCTTTAATGCCATGTGTCCTCCTTATTTACCAGCCTGGCTGGCGTGTACTACTCTTTGAAATGCAAGAAATACTTCCAGATCAAAGTTTTTTATTTCGTCTATCATCAATTCCATCACAGTATGCTTATCAAAAGCCTTGCGGTAAGACCGCTCCTGACTCAATGCACAGAATACATCGCATACACGAAGAATCCGGGCACCAATGGGAATCTCCTTCCCTGCCAGATTGGACGGATAACCGCTTCCATCGTAATTTTCATGATGATAAAGAATACTCTCAAGAACAAAATCCGAATAGCCCTGGTCTTTCAGTTCCTCATAGCCAAGTGTAGAATGCATGCGGACATATTTCAATTCCTCAATTACCATGGGATTACTTTCCTGCCCGTTGATATAGCTTCTCAGTTTCAGCTTTCCTATGTCGTGAAGCATTCCTGCAATTGCAAGATCGTAACACTGCTCATGAGGAAGTCCAAGCTCCTTACTTAACGCGTACGCCAGATTACTCACTGCGATTCCATGCCTTAACTCTGCTGATAAATCAAATTCCAGAACTCTGTCGGATGTTTCTGACTGTTCACTGGAAAGCTTTTCCAAGAATTTTCCCTCCCTCCTACAACCAGGTTCCAATTCCTGTTCGCTTTCTTTCAATCATCTCATCAATACGGGCAATATAGCTTGTGACATCTTTCACATTCTCCACCCGCTCAATACGTTTGCCATGGTCAAAGACCAGTTTGGAAGAACCGCCTGCTCCAAGAGCAATGATCGGTTGTTTTTCTTCCATAATCAGTATATTGTAAATCCCGGCTTTGTCAACCTTTGCATAGCCTACATTTTCAAAATTTCCTTTCATATTCTTCTGACGGTACAGATAGTAAGGTCCCATTTCCATGGAATATGCAGTCTGCTGTGTCAGATCCATGATCTCCTGGTTATTTTCAAATGTCATCTCCTGATATTTGTCCTTAAACATATTCAGGCGTGCTGCACGCTTCACAGCCAGAGAATGTACGGTAAGGCTGTCCGGGGAAAGCTCTTTTACTTTCTCCAATGTGTATTTCACCTGGGAAATATCCTCTCCAGGCAGTCCTACAATGAGATCCATGTTAATATTGTTATAATTCAGTTCTCTGGCAAGATGGAAAGCTTCTATGGTCTGTGCCACAGTATGACGTCTTCCAATGATTTCCAGAGTATCCTGATTCATGGTCTGGGGATTAACAGAAATTCTGGTCACAGGAAATTCTTTAATTGTCTCAAGCTTCTCCCTTGTAATACTGTCTGGTCTGCCAGCTTCAATGGTAAATTCTACAAGTCCATCAAAACCAAAGGACTCTCCCAGCTGTTCAAGAAGCCTTTTCAGCTGATACGGCTCTAACGTGGTAGGTGTGCCTCCGCCGATATAAATCGTATCCAGCTTGTAGTTCTTCATCATCTTGGCCGTTTCGCGAATTTCCAGACATAAAGCATCCAGATATTCATCTACTCTTTTTGCCCAGAGCTTCAAAGGGTAGGAGCTGAAGGAACAATACAAACAGATACTTGGACAAAAGGGAATACCTACATATAAGCTGTAACCATGCTCATAATCAATATCCTGAAGAAGTGCCCGCTCCCTGTTTGCTATGGTGATGGCAAGAGCAGTTTTCTTTGCGCTTACCAGGTAACGCTCCCGCATTTCCTGTGCAATCTCGGTATTTTTCATACCACTCTCGATCATCCCCATGGCAAGCTTGGCCGGACGAATTCCCGTAAGATTCCCCCATGGAAGGGTTCTGCCGGTAAGCTTCACCAGAACATTGTACAGTGCATATTTCAGACTGTCCTTGTTGGCTTTACGAAGCTCATGGGCATCCATGAGTTTCTCATGAGTTTCCTGACTGGAATCCCCGTCTGCCCCCCGGATCACCTCTGCGCTGGCAACACCTTTTTGATCCTTCGTATCATATTTTATAACAAAATTGTCATTATCTTTTTTCACAGTAAAGAAGATATCGTATACCGCTTCGTCTTTTTCGTAGAGGCTGTGGATATCTCCTTCCGGATAAAATGCTTTTATTAATTCATATATATCATGCTCGAAATCCCTGTCAAGCAGCAGGATTCCTATTTTACACAAATGGATTGTACCTCTTTTCGTAACCGATAGTTGTAGATGTATCATGCCCCGGATAAACATTTGTTTCATCTGGAAGGGCATTTAACAGCTTATGAAGGCTCTCCCGGATTTCACGGGAACTGCCGCCAGGAAAATCCGTTCTTCCAACAGAACCACAGAATAATGTGTCCCCGCTGAACAGAACCCTTTCGTCTTTCAGATAGTAGCAACAGCTTCCTTTCGTGTGTCCTGGAGTGTGGAGCATCTGAATAGAAAATCCAGCAGCTTCAAATACCTGCAAGTCCTCCAGAAAAACATCAGGACGCACAGAACATGGTTTATGCATCCGGTCAGTCATATTCACAGAAGGCTCCCGAAGCATTTCCTCTTCCTGACGACAGGCATAAACCGGAATCTGATACTCAGCTTTCACAGCCTGTACTGCCATAATGTGGTCAAAATGTCCATGAGTCAGAAGGATTCCTACCGGCTTTGCCCCCATATCTTCCACCTTCTGAAAGATTCTCTTCGGTGAATCTGCCGGATCAACAATCAGTGTTTCACCAGTTTCTTTATTTTTTAAAAAGTAGCAATTGGTATATACAGGGCCAAGAACCATCTGCTGTAATTCAAGTTTTCCCATAGATTATCCTTTCATGGCAGCTGATATGCCATTTATGTTATTATTCCGTTATTGTCCGTGTCCTGACCGGTAACATACCATCCAATGCTCAACGTACTGTATATCTCCAGCCAGTTCACATTTCCATTGTTTCTCAGCCTGTAGTTCTTTCTACATCCAAAACACTTTCCAGCTGACGTATCTTCTCGATAAGGGAATTCAGTTCATCCTTACAGCTGACGTTAAAGCTTACAGAAATAGTGGCCTTCTCCTGCTTGTTTGTTCGGCAGTTAATATTTCGGATGTCAATCTTACGCTCTGTAAAGATCTTGGAAATATCAACCAGAAGACCGGTACGATTATTAGCATATACATTGATCTCAGCCATGTAATGCTCATCCGGCTTGATCTCCGGATCCTGCCACTCTGCTTCCAGAAGACGTCTTCTGTCCATTTCAGACATATTCATCACATTTACACAGTCAGTTCGATGAATGGTAACACCACGGCCTCTTGTAACATATCCAACAATCTCATCACCGGGAATCGGATTACAGCATTTGGAGAAGCGTACTGCAACGTCATGAATGCCCCGTACTACAATGCCGCTCTTGCTCTTGATATGATGCTTCTTATCCTGATTCTCTGCGGCTGCTGCCTCCAGAACTTCTTCATCTGTGAGATTCTTTTTATTCTCTTTATCATAAGCTTCTACAAGCTTATTAAATACCTGTCCCTCTTTCAGTCCGCCATGTCCGATGGCGGCAAGTACAGAATCCCAGTCACGGAAACCATATTTACGAAGGACTGCGTCCAGATACTGAGTCTTGGTGTAATTAGCGAATTTAAAGCCCTTGCTCTTGGCATATTGGGCAAGCATTTCCTTGCCCTTCAGAATATTATCTTCCTTCAGTTCTTTCTTGAACCACTGATTGATCTTATTTCTGGCCTGTGTGCTCTTGACCACCTTCAGCCAGTCACGGCTTGGTCCCTGAGAATTCTGGGAAGTAATGATTTCAATACGGTCACCATTCTGGATCCGGTATTCAATGGGCACCAGTTTGCCATTTACCCTGGCACCTACCATTTTGTTTCCTACAGCACTGTGCACGCTGTATGCAAAATCAATGGGGGTGGAGCCGTTAGGAAGGGTTTTCACATCTCCCTGTGGAGTAAAGCAGTATACACTGTCTGCAAACAGATCCAGATCATTTTTCAGAAGACTCATGAACTCTTTATTATCAGACATGTCTCTCTGCCATTCCAGGATCTGGCGCAGCCAGTTCAGCTTCTCCTCCTCACGATTGCCTGAGGAAGCCTTACCGTCAGAAGCCTCTTTATACTTCCAATGTGCAGCAATACCGTACTCGGCAGTCTTATGCATCTCAAAGGTTCTAATCTGAATTTCAAAAGGCTGTCCATTCGGTCCGATCAGCGTGGTATGCAAAGACTGGTACATATTTGGTTTGGGCATTGCAATATAGTCCTTGAAACGTCCTGGAATTGGCTTATACATCTCATGGATCACACCAAGTGCCGCATAACAGTCCTTCACTGTATCTACCAGGATACGCACTGCAAACAAATCGTAAATCTGATCAATCGTCTTATTCTGATTTACCATCTTTTTATAGATACTGAAAAAGTGTTTTACACGGCCGTCAACCTGTGCCTTAATTCCGGCTTCTACCATATGCTGATGCACAGTCTTGACAATATTCCCTACGAATTCCTCACGGACGCTTTTACGAAGTGCTACTTTCTCAACCAGATCATAATAAACATCTGGTTTCAGATATTTCAGGGAAAGGTCATCCAGCTCTACTTTGATCTTGGAAATACCAAGACGCTGTGCGATAGGCGCATAGATGTCCATCGTCTCTCTTGCCTTCTCCTTCTGTTTCTCAGGAGTCATGTACTGAAGAGTACGCATATTATGAAGACGGTCTGCAAGCTTGATCAGAATAACACGGATATCCTTTGCCATGGCAAGGAACATCTTGCGAAGGCTCTCTGCCTGTAGCTCTACTTTATCCTTGGAATAGGACAGCTGACCGATCTTAGTTACCCCATCTACCAGAAGCGCAACCTCAGGACCAAATTCTCTGGTGATCTCATCACAGGTCATCCAGGTATCTTCAACAGCATCGTGAAGAAGGCCTGCTACAATGGTCTCCTTGTCCAGTTCCAGATCCGCCAGAATAATGGCAACACATAAAGGATGAATAATGTAGGGTTCCCCGGACTTTCTCTTCTGATCCTTGTGGGCTTCCCTTGCAGTCTCGTATGCCTTCTGGATCATGGTAATGTCCGTAGAAGGATGATATTTCTTTATGCTGGCAATCAGCTCATCATATAATACTTCAGGGCTTGTAAAGTCGTGCATGGATTTTACAGCTGCATCTGCTTTCTTCACAGACTCCAGCTTCTCCATATCCTCTTTTGATACTTCAGGCTCCTTGCCCTGCTCGTTAACAATATCAGCCATATTTCACACCTGCCTGTTTAAATACTATCTGCGTCAGCATCCGCCCACCTGTTTCCCCGGGGGAATCTGGCGAAACAGACACATCCTTTATTTACCTTCATAACGGATTACAGAAGCAACGTCATATTTCTCCAGTTTCTTACGCCCCTCAAGACCTGCAAGTTCCATCAGAAATACGATCTTCACTACCACTCCACCAAGCTGCTCTACCAGTTTCGCTGCAGCTTCAACTGTACCGCCTGTTGCGATCAGATCATCAATGATAACTACCTTCTGTCCTGGCTTAATGGCATCCTTGTGAATCTCAATCTCAGCTTTGCCATATTCCAGATCATAGCTTGCAGAAACGGTCTCACATGGGAGTTTTCCTTTCTTACGTACTGGTACAAAAGACTTATGAAGATTATAAGCAATTGGCATTCCAAAAATGAATCCACGGGATTCTGTTCCCACTATTACATCCACATCCACATCCTTCAGACAATCCTGCATGGAATCAATTGCAAGCTTCAGTCCGTCTGCGTCCTGAAGGATACTGGTAACATCTCTGAAAATAATGCCTGGTTCTGGAAAATCAGGTATACTTCTTATATATTCTTCTATTTTTTTCATAATAGCCTCCTCAGATTAATGGATGTTGTGGGGAAAGCCTCAGCCACCCCAGAGCGTGTTAAAAAAAAGAAAGCCTTTTTCACACATGCTCTAGCATCATAAATATTTTTTAGTATAACACTTTTTAAATCGGGAATCAACGCAAAACCGACAGGCTCACTGGAAATACTGCATTTTTCGTGGTTTTACATGATTATCCCCTTTTTAGCAATAATTTTGTATGACAATTTGCAAAGAGTCTCTTCCCATATAGGAGTTGATCTTCGGATAATAGGTTACAGAAATAGTTCCATGAGACCTTGCAAACTCTGCAAACTCCTTTGCCTCGCCCCAGTAAACCCCATCCATCACCGTGCCGGATTCGTCCATCAGCTGCAATTTCACTGTATTCTGAGTCTTTCCATATATTCCGGTTTTTAAAACGCGGAGATTTTTCTGGGCAAAAACAGGCTTCGCATTTCCTTTTCCAAAGGGTTCCAGAACAGAGAGCTGACGGATCAGATTCTCGTTTATGTAAGAAATGGGCATTGGTACATCGATCACGATTTTTGGGATCATATCTTCCTCTGTCAAGGTGCAGTTTTCATTGAGCTGACGGCGAAATGCTTCCACATTTGCTTCTTCTATAGAAAGACCTGCTGCCATAGGATGGCCACCATACTGGAGCAACAGACTGTCACATTTTACAAGCTCCTCATACATGGAATAATTTTCTGTAGATCTGCCGCTGCCTTTCACCGATTTTTCCCCTCTTGTAAGAACAAAAGCAGGCTTGTGATATTTTTCACGGATTCTTCCTGCTATGATTCCTGCAAGACTCTCATGACAATCCGGCAAAAATACAACCATTACTCTGTCATTTTTCAGATTGCTGCCCTCTATCAGCTTGTAGGCAGCTTCTGTACCCTGTTCCGTCAGTGCCTTACGGCTGTCATTCAATGCTTTCAGATCGTTTGCAAGCTTTGCAGCCTCTTCTTCATCTTCACACTGTAATAGGGACAGGGAGCGCATGGCTGTATCCAGTCTTCCGCTGGCATTAATGCACGGACCAAGGCGGAAACCAATATCATAGGAACTGATTTTCTGATTTTCCAAACCAATTGCTCTTATCAAAGCTTTCAGTCCCTTATTTTTTGTATGAGGCAGACGTAAAAGTCCCTCTTTTACAAGAATACGGTTTTCTCCCTGAAGGTCCATAATATCTCCAACTGTAGCGATAGCCGCAGGTTCCAGATAATCTTCTTTCTCACTCTCCGGGATTCCATATTTTTCATACAATGCAAAAACCAGTTTCATTGCAACCACTGCGCCACAGATATTTTTATTTGGATACGTACAGTCAGACTGTTTTGGATTGATAATTGCATCTGCCAGAGGAAGCTTGTATTTTCGCCCTTCTTCTGTATCTTCAAAAGGGACCTCGTGGTGATCCGTCACTACCACTGTCATGCCCATTTTTTTTGCAAATGCAATCTGATCTGCAGCCGAAATTCCATTGTCACAGGTCACGATCGTATCTACTCCATCCTCTTTTGCTTTCTCTATAAGATGATTATGGATTCCATATCCATCTGCAATGCGGTCCGGAATATAGGTATCTACATTCGCCCCCAGGCGTTTAAATCCTTTTAACAGAATATAAGTTGCAGTTACACCGTCAATATCATAATCTCCTATAATTCTCATCCTGGTTCCCAGATCTATTTTTTGCGAAATAATTTCCACAGCTTTGTCAATATCCTTCAGACTTTTCCAGGATGGAATGTCATCCAGGGTTCCGTTCAGATACTGATTAATTTCTGCATCTTCTGTAATATCCCTGTTCCGAATAATCCTGGCGATCACCGGATCTATTCCATACTTCCGGCCAATCTCCTGAAAATCAGCTCTTTTCGCCGCTAATACCCATTTTTCCATGCTTTGTCTCCTGTTGTAAATTGTATTGCTATTTAATTGGTTGGTCGTTATCCCGGACGCGATTTCACAATGTATATTCACCGCCGCGCGTCGCAACGTTCCGGCAAGCTAATGACTAACTGCGACTAAGACGCTCAGGAGAGCCTTCGCGCCTAAGTCTCCGTAAGTCATGGATCTCGCCTCCACTAAAACCGCTCCTGAAATGCGCGGCTTGCGAATATACATTGCAAAATCGCTGGATGCTGGAAAGGGAAGAAAGAAACAGTAACGACAACAACGAGGGTGGGGGGAAGTAATTGGTATCCCGCAACTTTATTATTTTTTGTCAATCTATCATTGTCAAAAAAGTATAGGGAAGCCAGTCACTCATCCTCCCCCTTCGTAAAAAGTTCTTATATAACATCAGTCCCAGCCAGTACACAGCATTTGGGCAATGTGTATTACTCCAGCGAGCCATTTCAGGCGCGTTCTTAGCGCAGATGAAATCCAGCGCTTACGAAGACTTATGCGTGAGGGCCCTCCCGAACGCATTAGTCGCAGTTAGCGATTAGTTCATCGGAGCGTTGCGCCGGCGAGTGAGTAATACACATTGTCCAAATGCGTCCGCATTGAAGAACTTTTCAACCCACTAAATAGTAATAGAATTTCACACAAAAAGCAAGCCAGGACAGATGTTTCCACCTGTCCTGGCTTAAGTTTATTTAATTATCTGTCTTCCTCAGAAGAACCATTCTCAGTATTCTTAGCCGCCTCCTGGGCTGCAAGACGCTCCTGAACTCTCTTACGATTTTTCTTCTTCGGCTGGGTCTGTCCATTTGCAGCTGGAGCACTTGGTGCCTTTGCACTTGAAACAGACTGTTTAACCGGAGCAGCACCAGCTGTAGCTTTTACAGTCTGAGCCTGTCCGCCGCCGATTTTCTTTTTCATTACCAGCCAGAGAGCTCCGGTAATGCATACAGAAGAATAAGCACCGCAGATAATACCAACCATCAGCGGAGCTGCAAACTCACGGATGGAAGATACACCCATGATATAAAGAACAGCTACCATGATAAAGGTAGTAAGGGAAGTATAAATACTTCTGGTAAGTGTCTGTGTAATACTCTTATTCACCACTTCCTCGAGCTCATCTACGCGCTTGCTTCCGTGAAGATTCTCACGGATACGGTCGAAGATAACGATAGTGGCGTTGATAGAATAACCAACAATAGTCAACATACAAGCGATAAAAGTATTTCCTACGGAAATTCTGGAAATCGCATAGAATGTAAGGACAACAAGCACATCATGAAGAAGTGCAAGTACCGCACTTCCTGCAAAACGGATATCCTTGAAACGGAACCAGATGTAAAGAAGCATGAAAATAGTGGCAACAAAAACGGCTACTACAGCATCTCTTCTCATTTCGTTGCTGACAGTGGAGGAAATACTCTCTGCCTGGATCAGGGATTCATCTACACCAAACTTGTCAACAAGTGCCTTATTCAGTGCCTCACGTTCGTCAAGATTCAGGGAACGTGTCTTGATGATAACCTGATTTGTTCCAACAACCTTAGTAGGCTGTACATTCTTATCTCCTGTAACCTCTTCCACTACAGGTGTAACCTCAGAATCAATGGTCTTAATGTCCATATCTTCGTTAAAGGTGACATTGGTAGAAGTACCACCTGAAAACTCAAGGCTGTAGTTCAGGGCTTTTCCGCCTGTAGCCTTGTGGATCAGCATAGTGGCTGGTCCGGCAAGGATCAGGATAATGGAAAGGGTGAAGCATAATCTTCTCTTTCCAACAAAGTTAATGACTTTCTTCTCTTCAGTCTTTCCATAGAATTTCTCATCGCGAACGCCAACTGCATATAATGCATTGATCACAAGTCTGGAAAATACCAGAGCTGTAAACATGGAAATCACAATACCAAGTGCCAGTGTATATGCAAATCCTTTAACAGAACCAGTACCCAGCCACATCAGAACGAATGCTGCGATCAGGGTTGTGATGTTTCCGTCAAAGATTGCGGAAAAAGCCTTGGAGAAGCCAGCTTTGATCGCGGATCTTACGGTAGAGCCTGTACCGATTTCCTCACGGATACGTGCATAAATAATAACATTCGCATCTACTGCCATACCAATGCCAAGGATGATACCTGCAATACCCGGAAGCGTAAGGGTAATGTCAAATGCATTTAAGGTAAGCAGAATGGTCGCTGTGTAGAAAATCAGGGAAAGGCCTGCAACTGCACCAGGTACACGGTAAGCGATGATCATAAACAGAATTACGATGATCAGACCGATCAGACCTGCAATAAGGCTGGTGGAGATTGCTTCTTCACCGAGCTGTGCAGCTACAACGCTGGAACGAAGCTCTGTCAGTTCAAGGCTCAGGGATCCGATACGGATATAGGAAGCAAGCTCCTGTGCTCTCTCAACACTTTCCATACCACTGATCTGTGCCTTACCGCCTGTGATGGCTTCATTTACTCTTGGAGCGCTTAATACGCCGTTGTCATAGATAATCGCGATCTGTTTTCCAACATTGTTCTGAGTTGCCTCTGCGAATTTTGTTTTTCCCTCGTCTGTAAGAGTCAGATCTACCACGTACTCTCTGCTGCTGGAATTCTGCTGCTGGATTGCACCGCCTGTAGCATCTGCCACATCTGTACCTTCCAAAACCACAGAGCCGGCTGCACGGATCTCGTCAAGACTTCTTGCCAGAGAGTATCCGGTCTCGCTGCTGGAATCTGCCTGGAAATTTGCGTTTCCATCCTCATCCTGCTGTGTGATAAAGCACAGGGAACCTGGCTGGCCAAGTTCTTCCAGAATAGCATTTGCATCTGTTACACCAGGAATCTCTACATTGATACGGTCAGATCCTTCCTGATATACCTGAGCCTCTGTACTGTACTGCTCAACACGTTTCTGCAGCTTGTACACAGTATCACTCATGTCTTCACTGCTTGGGTTACTGTCCTTTGCCTGATATGTAATGCTGACACCACCAGCCAGATCAAGTCCGGTCTTGATATTCTTCATAGCACCGGTTCCTGTAGGGCCAATGCCTACAGCAGCCGTATAGCAGAAGAACACGGTAACGATGGCAGTCAGGATCAGGACTAAGATACCTCTTGATTTTTTCATTGTTCTGTCCCTTCTTTTTTGTTTTTCGCAAAAGCAGGGACTGACAGAAATCTTCGCAGCTGGCGAAGTGCTATCAGTCTTCTGCCAGTGCAGCTTTTATCATGATGGCGCACTCCACACGCTTCCTCTGGAGCTCGCATCCGATTTCATAATTGCTTCTGATATCCTTATGGGCATGATATCCGTTTGCTGCGCATCCGCCACTGCAGTAGAATCTTGCAAAACAATCCTTGCAGGCTGGCTTGGTGTAAACATTGCAGCATCCGAAATCCTTCTGGATGTCAGGTCTCGTAATCCCTTCATCCACATTTCCCATCAGATATTCTTCTTCCCCAACAAACTGGTGGCATGGGTAGAAATCCCCCCATGGAGTTACGGCAAGATATTCTGTGCCGCTTCCGCATCCGGAAAGTCTCTTGTATACACAAGGGCCACCGGTAAGGTCGATCATGAAATGGAAGAAATTAAAACCTTTGCCTTCTTTCTCGCGTTTTATCATCTCTTTCGCAAGAAGGTCGTATTCTTCCATGATCTTCGGCAGGTCTTCCTCCCGAAGTGCGTACTCCTCAGATGGATCTGCCACTACAGGCTCTACAGAAATCTGCTTGAATCCAAGGTCTGCAAGATGAAGAACATCCTGGGAGAAATCAAGATTATGATGAGTGAAGGTTCCTCTTACATAATACTTGTCCTGGTTACGGGACTCTGCAAATTTCTGAAACTTCGGAAGGATCAGATCATAGCTTCCTGCCCCTTTGCGGAATGGGCGCATAAAATCGTGAACTTCCTTACGGCCATCAATACTGAGGACCACATTTTCCATCTCTTTGTTGCAGAATTCCATTACCTCATCGTTCAGCAGAACACCGTTGGTAGTAAGGGTAAAACGGAATTTTTTATTGTGGATTTTCTCCTGCTCACGGCCGTATGCTACCAGGTCCTTAACAACCTGCCAGTTCATAAGCGGCTCGCCGCCAAAGAAATCCACCTCCAGATTGTGTCTGGAGCCTGAATTAGCGATCAGGAAATCCAGTGCCTTCTTCCCTACCTCAAAAGACATGAGAGCTCGTCTTCCGTGGTACTCTCCTTCTTCTGCAAAGCAGTAGCGACAGGCAAGGTTACAATCGTGGGCGATGTGCAGACAGAGCGCTTTTACCACTGTCTGACGGTTCTTGGTAAATGTATCAATAGCATTCTCATATACATCTCTGGTGAAAAGCATGCCATCGGCTTTCAGCTTCTCACACTCTGCCACTGATGTCTTAATATCTTCTTCTGAAAACTGATCTCCCAGTTTTCCTACAATGGCAGCTGTGTCCAGACCTTCTTCCATATAAGGAAGTACTTCGTAGGTCACTTCATCCACAACATGGATACATCCGCTGTTGATGTCCAGCACGATGTTGTAGCCATTGTTCTGATAACGGTGAATCAGACTCATGTTAGTATATCCTTTCATTCTTTCCTATTGCATGAATAAGCAGCGGCTTTTACACCGCTGCTTACATACGTTTCCAGTTGCCCGACTTATTTGTTCTCGCAGCTCTGGTTTCCTACTGTACAGGATGTCTTGCATGCGGACTGACATGATGTCTGACACTCGCCGCAGCCGCCTTTCTTTACAGTGTTCTGCAGGTTCTTTGTATTTAATGTTTTGATATGCTGCATAGTATTAGCCTCCTTATGTATATAATCTTTGCCTAGTATATCATATTTTTTTTTATTTTTAAAGCATTTTTTATTGGACAGAGTGCGAATCTTTTCAAAAAATGCGGGAATGATTTCTCAAACACGCTCTAAGACAACATCCCACCAAGAGCACCACCACCCAGACACATAAAAAAAGTAGTTACTGCATGTACCAGACTCATTTCCCATTTTCCCTGCACTACAAAAGATACTGTAATCAAAAGCAAATAGTAAAAAGCCCCTACCAGAATTCCCCATAAATACTTATCTTTGCGCAGAATTTTTCCTGACATGAAGCCTCCTGAAAAACAGGACAAAATATACACAGCTACAATTCCTGCTGACACAGGCTTTTCTCCCAGGTCAAACTGGAATAAAAGGAATGCCAGAAGCAAAAGAAACGCTCCGGTAACTGCATAGGAAAAAAGTAAAGATTTTAAAATGACTTTTACTTTCATAAAAACAGCCCTCCCATATGTAATATATGGAAGGGCTGGCTTCGTTATTCATGGATTATGAATGTCCGTTTTAATTATCCTGTCTGCTTTATCTTTTCTTTTTGCGGACAATAATCACAATAATGATCACAGCGGCTGCAGCGATCACAAGGATCACAAAGGGAAGGATCATGGTGTTGTCACCAGTTTTTACTGCATTTGAGGTCTGACTCTGACCGTTATTTCCGTTTGAGGTAGCAGCCGTATTTCCTGCAGTGTTGCCTGTAGTGTTTCCTGCAGTCTGTCCCGCATTTGTACTGGAACCTGTTCCATTTGAAGCACTGCCATCTGTTGTGCCAGAATTTATAGTTCCATCAGATGCCACACCTGGTGTATTGCTGGTTCCGGAATTGTCACTGCCGTCAGAGCTTCCGGTACCAGATGAAGAACCACCATTTCCGGTTCCTGAAGTCCCATTGGAAGAGCCATTTGTATTTCCATTGCTGATTCCATTTGAATCACCTGTATTTCCACCAGTTTCATTTCCGCTATTGCTATCCGTTTTACCCGTTCCGGATCCATTTGTTCCATTCGTACCAGCTCCGGTCACAGATGGAGACGGGGTAGGTGTTCCACTGATCGTCACAGTAGGTGTAGGAGTTGGTGTACTTCCATCGCCATACGCTCCATTTGCAATGTCCTCTCCTACGATTGGACGAAAACCTGCAATTCCAAACGGGCTGAAAGAATGTGTGCTGAATACCATGGTGTTTCCGTTTACACTGGGAATAATGGTCTCTGTCGCACCATTATCAAGAAGATGCTCAATCGAATATTTATATCCTTCTTTGACAGGAATCGTTACGCTTACATACTGTCCATCCGGAATTTCATACTCTGTATTATTCTTCAGATCCCATAATTTAAATTCATAGGATTGGAAGATAGTAGCTTTATCTTCATTTTTAAATTCGTAATTTTCACCACTGGTCACCTGGAACTGAACATACCAGGGAAGATCTATACCTGATACAGAAATCCCCTCACAGCTGTGATTCTGGGCTGCCCTTGCAGCCTGCTCTTCTTCTGTGAGATCTTCCTCAACAGTTGCCGGTCTTGTATCCGCTGTGGTAAAGTCAAGAGGATTATCAAATATATTTTTCTGGTCATCCTCTGTAGGGTCTGTTGTGTCTTTTACTTCCGTGGTGTCTGTTGTATCTGTGGTATCTTTTTTCTCTTCTGCGTTCTCATTTTTCACAGAATCCCCTGTACCATCAAGAATGGTAGCACCAGGCATCAGCTCACCAAAAGTTTCGTTCAGTTTTCCAGTATCTTCTAAAGAATCTGCGGTCTGCACATTGTCAGATGCTGCATCCTCACCATTATCAGAATTTGTACTCTCTATGCTATCTGCGGCTGTATCTGAACCTGTATCAGCTTTTGACTCTTCTGCAGCTGTATCTGAACTTGTATCAGCTTTTGACTCTTCTGCAGCTTCTTCCTGAATATCTTCAGAATCTACAGTTTCTTCCATTGCAGGAGCCGTTGCTTCTGTTTTTTCTGCCGGGGTTGTAATTCCAGCCGCTTCGGTGTTCTCTTCAGATTTTACTTCATTGGAAGCAGGAGTGCTCTCGATGGTTTCTTCTTTCTTATTTGATTCACTGTTCTGCTTGTTTCCCGCATTCTCAGTCTGATCTTCTGTCTTCCCTGAAGCTTCTGAATCATTCTGCTGATTCTCACCTGGAACTGCCTCATCATCAGATTTTATATCTGTATCTTTATTGTCAGAAGTTGTGTCATCCGGGACAGATGCTTCACTGCTCTCATCACCTGTTTCCACATCTGCAGCAGTATCAGAAGGCTGATCTTCAGAACTCTCTTCTATGCTGCTGACAACAACTGTGATCTTACCTTTCACAACTTTTTTCTCAGAATCCCATCCGGAAATATAAGAAAGATCCACGTCTGCTGCTGGTTTAAATACTACTTCGCAGGTCTGCACTCTTTTATCCGGTATATATGAATCATCCGCCCAGGAAAGCGTTCCATAATCACTCTTGGGCAATGCCACTTCCGAAAGAGCAACTGGCTGATCAATTGTGATATTTTCCGGAATCAGACTGGATTTCTCAAGTCTGGTCTCTGTATTCTGCCCCCATGCAACTACTGGATAACCCTGTCCTGTCATAAGTACTGCTGTCATCGCAGCTGCCGCAAGTAATGATACGCTTTTTCTGTACATAACGTTTTTCTTCTTTTTCATCCTGGCACCTCTGTCGTAATATGTATATTAAATGTAACTGCCCACATCCCTAGAGCCTGTTTAAAAAATCATTCCCGCAATCTGCACGCCCCACTTTGCGGGAGATTTCACCCGAATTCGGTTGCCGTAGCCCGCTACGGCGCCCTCATCCGAGCGAAATCTCCCACAAATTGTGACGCACATCTTGCAGAAATCCTTTTTCAAACACGCTCTAGCCAAATCCACATCAATCATAAAATCTATATAATCCAAAGGCAGTACAACTGTCCAAAATCAATCTCAAATTATAAACAGGTGAATTTTCACACTGTGATTCACAGTAGCTATTTATTCAGCCCTTAATCTACACTATATCAAATCTTTACTCTTTTGTAAACATTTTGTAATAATTTATTTTTTTACCGAACTGAATTATAACACAGTTCTTTCTTTTTCGACACCCCCAATTCCACTTTTTTCGTTACTTTTCGCAATCCATAAACTCAAAGTACTGTTCATTCCGTGACCAGTAACGCGCTTCGCGATGCACAGAAAAACGAACCTTCTTGTGACAAGCACAAGAAGTAGCGTTTGCTGCGCAAACTTAATTCTCGGGTTTTCTGTGAACTTTGTTCACAAAAAACACCTCGCGGAACGTTACCAGGAACAGTAACAACTCAAATGCTTTTTCCTTGCATTTTAAGCCTGAATCATGTATATTCTTTTTAATACATAAAAAAAGGAGTGAATATAGTTTGGATTCAAGTGTTCCTATACAGGCGGTCACCATACTGATTCTGGTGCTGTTGTCCGCCTTCTTTTCCTCTGCGGAGACATCCATGACGGCTGCCAACCGCATTCGGATCCATTCCCTGGCTGAACAGGGAAACAAGCGAGCCATTATCCTGGAGAAAATAATTTCCAATTCTGGAAAAATGCTCAGTACAATTTTAATCGGAAACAACATTGTAAACATTGCAGCCTCTTCCCTTGCTACCACTTTTACCATGAAAGTATTTGGAAGCATGTATATCGGCGTGGCTACCGGCGTTATGACATTGCTGGTACTTCTGTTTGGCGAGATCACCCCGAAGACCATTGCCACACTGAAAGCGGATGATCTGGCGCTCACCTATGCCAGACCTATATATGCGCTTATGACAGTACTGACCCCGGTTATTTACATTGTGGGAAAACTGGCTAACGGCATTCTTTTTCTCCTTCGTGTTGACCCCAATGCGAAGAAAGACACCATCACAGAACATGAGCTTCGTTCTATGGTAAATGTAGGGCAGGAAAACGGTGTTATTGAGCGGGAAGAAAAGCAGATGATCTACAATGTGTTTGATTTCGGTGATTCTGCTGCCAAAGATGTAATGATTCCCAGAATTGACATGACTTTTATTGACGTGGATTCCACTTATCAGGAACTTATGGATATTTTCAAAGAAGATATGCACACCCGTTTTCCTGTTTATGAGGATAACACAGACAATGTGATTGGAATTATCAATATTAAAGATCTTCTTCTCTATCCGGAAAATGAACCGTTTTCTATCCGTAAGATTCTCCGTGAGCCTTATTTCACTTATGAATATAAGCGTACCACAGATCTTATGATGGAAATGAGAAAAGCTTCCGTAAACCTTGCAATCGTTCTCGACGAATACGGCTCCACTGCCGGTCTTGTCACTCTTGAGGATCTTTTGGAGGAAATCGTAGGTGAAATCCGTGATGAATATGACGAAGATGAGGAAGAACCGATCCGTGAGATTCAGCCTGGCCGGGAGTATGAAGTTCTTGGTTCTGCCAAACTGGATGATGTCAACGAAGCACTGGGTACCAAACTTGAATCAGAGGACTACGATTCTGTAGGCGGATATATTATTGAACAGCTTGACTGCCTCCCACGCGAGGGCGAATCTGTCACTTTGGAAGACGGCATGCATCTTGTTGTAGATGAACTGGATAAGAACCGTATTGAACTGGTGCATATCTGGCTGCCAGAGCATAAAGAAAATCCAGAAGCTGCTGACGCATAAATGAATCTGTCATACTGCTGATTTTTTCATAATCTGCAAGCCTGCAAATGCCGGTATTTCCGGTAGATTTCAATTGTAAAAATCCGAATGTTTCCAAAGCGGATCATTCGGATTTTTCTTATCTCACCGATTTCCCAGCATTAAACAAAACTGCTTGACAATCCTGTCTATTTCGCCGGTAACAGCCTCCACACCAGTTTCTGTTTCTCTCCAGTTCTCCCTGGTAATTCCATCCGGGCAGGCCGGACATACCATAATTACCGTCTCCGGATATAAAAGCTGATAATACATCAATGATCTTCTGGCATGGTAAGTTTTGCAGCACAGAATCGCTTTTTTCACCTGAATTTTGTGAAGGTCTGTCACCTGCCTGGAAAAAATTGCATTTTCATAGGTAAAGGTAGCCTGATCCTCTCTCAGAATAGCCTCTTCCGGAACTCCGTTTTTCAAAAGTACATTTTTCAGGAATTCCCATTCCGTCTCATAATCTCCACCATATATTTCTTTTTTTGACTGCACACCTGCAAATTTGCCAAGTGTAATACTGTATCTTCCGCTTGGCAAAATATAGGGGGCATATCCTTCTCTATATAAAGAAGCTGCTTTTTCTGCCATATCCGGGAAACCATTTCCCGGCACGAAAATGATATCTGCTTTTTCCGGCTGGCTCTCGGCAAAAACAAACTCCTCCACATTTTTCATAAATTCATTATAATTCACGCTTTTGTTCCTTCTTTCTGCCAGAGGACTTTCCCCTGCACTTATGATTTTCCATTATAACTTTTTTTCCTGCTTTTTTCTACTTTCTTTTCACTTCGTCACAATCAACGTACAGTACCCATCCTCCCGCAATTTCTGTTCCATACGGATAGCATTATCCAGCTGTAAAAATGCACCTACCTGAACCTTATAAAGTTCTCCATCCTGCAAAATATATGCCGGATAACCTTTTTCCTGAAGCAAGTAAAGCATTCGATCCGCATTTTCCCGTTTGCGAAAAGCTCCAGTCTGTACACGGTAATACAAAGGTTCTTCACCCTGCTGCTGATCCAGAGTTCCAAGAATCGCCCCGGCAATAGCCTGCGCGATCTCAGCATTTTTTTCATCATAAAGCTGATTATCTTTGTCAGAATTTAAAAATCCGGTTTCAATAAGCAACGCCGGCATTTTTGTTTTTCGTAGCACAACAAGGCCCGGTCTTGCCTGAACTCCAATTTCACGGAATCCCAATTCGCCCAGAGCACCTACAATATTCTGTGCCATTTCATACTTAATTCCGTTTTTATCATAAACCAGCACTTCTACACCATTATACTGATTCACCTCAGGGCTGCTGTTCCTGTGAAAAGAGATAAAAAAATCCACTTTTGCCTCATTTGCCAGCCTTGCCCGCTCAAAAGGAGAAATGTAATCATCTGTAGTTCTTGTATATAAAACATCAACTCCGTTTTCAGACAGAATTCTTCCAACCTCCATAGCCAGAGCAAAATTGTCATCTTTCTCTCTGCGCCCTTTATATACCGCTCCCGGGTCGTTGCCGCCATGTGCTGGTTGTAGTTTACGCAAATTGTGATATGTATTCCCCAGTATATATGGGGAGTTAGAAATGTATTGAGATTAGATAGCCTTTTTCTCCAAGTCCTCACAGTAAACGCTTGAAAATAAATGTTCCAGTTCATTTCCGAAGTTGTATGAGATTTTAAGTTTGCGGTTTTCATAAACTGTTATCTGGTCTATCATTTCCACAATAATATCTCTGTCTAATTCTTCAATGTCTTTCAGTTCCAACAACCGCCTTAACCACGGTGTTTCAAAAACATCTTCTGCTACACTTTCCTTTTTCTTTTCTTCCAGCGTTTCAATCTGTTTGGAGTAAAGCGTTTCTTTTTGTTGATAGTCCTCTCGATAAGAAAGAAATTCTTCTTTAGAAATCAGTTCGTCTTTGTAATCTTCATAAATTGACTTTTTCAACTTCTTCACTCTTTCAAGCTCTGCTTTTAACTTTATCAGTTCTATGTCTGTTGATTTTCTGATTTTTGTTGCTGTGAAAGATTGTGATTTTACAAGTTCCTGCAAGTTCTCTACATTGCGGATAATCTGTTTTAAATCTCCCAGCACAATATCATTCAATACTTGAAACGGGAGCGTGTGCGGAGTGCAATAATCTTTTCCGCTTCTTTTGTAAGTTCCACAATAGAATGAATAGGACTTACTTCCGTCAGCACGTCGCCAGAAATTTTTCATCATTGCCCGACCACAATCGCCACACTTAATAAAACCTGCAAAGATATTTTTATCTGTTTCTAAATCAATATCCCTATGCTTTTTTGTCAGCAGTTTTTGTACCTTATCCCACAGTTGACGGTCTATAATCGGTTCATGTGTATTTTCAACCCTTATCCAGTTTTCTTTCTCAACTAGACGCTGTTTGCTTCTCATACGTTGATGTTTCTTTCCTTGTACCATGTTTCCAATATAAATCTCATTTTGCAACATCACTTTAATTGTAGAATAAGTCCAATAAGAAGTTTTTTCTAACCGATTACAATTTTTGTAATTTTCTCCATTGAGCTTTTTATATTCCGACGGACAAAGGATACCCTCTGCATTTAGTATTTTTGCAATGCTTTGTTTCCCTATTCCTTGTGCATACATAGTAAATACTCTTTTTACAACTTCGGACGCATATTCATCAATCACAAGTTTATTTTTATTTGCAGGAGATTTCTTATAACCATAGCTTGTAAAAGCTCCGATAAATTCTCCTGCTTTCTGCTTTGATTTTACAGTCGCTTGAACTTTATTAGAAATATCTCTGGCATACTGTTCGTTGAATATATTTTTAATAGGAAGTAACATATCGTATGCCTGCTTCATACTATCAATATTATCTGTTACAGAAATAAAACGAACATTAAGCTCTGGAAATATTCTTTCCAAATATCGCCCCGTATCAATGTAATCTCGTCCGAAACGGGAAAGGTCTTTTACAACAACACAATTTACCTTGTTATCTTCAATGTCAGCAATCATTCTATGGAAGTCTGGTCTATTAAAATTCGTTCCCGTAAAACCGTCATCAATATAAACATCATATAAGATAAAGTCATCATGCTTATTCACATATTCTGTTAAAAGTTTTCTCTGATTTCCTACACTATCGCTTTCTTCCTTATCTCCGTCCTCTCGTGATAATCTGATATAAATAGCTACGTTAAATAAGTTTGAACCTTTTTGATAAAGCATTTTTCCACCTATTCAACTGCCGTACCTATGATAATATTATATCATAAAGTACGGCTTCTTTCCATTGTTTTCAAGGGTTTTACCCTCTTGATAGTCCTTTTTTTACATGAGATTTCACGATACGGACAAGCAATTCCTCTACGGAAAATTTACCTAAAAATTCCCGTTCTACGATATATTGTGCAGGTTCTTTTTTAGCCAAGTTATCAGCCCCCTTAGTCAGCTATCTATTCTCAACATACGCACATAGGCTTATCCAATATGCGTATTTTTCACAATGTTACAGAAGCAGACAGACGGCTTTGGAAAGCTCCATTAGTATCTCAACTATTCCCATTCCTGTGGGCAAAACCGCACCATGCGGACGTATCATTATTCTGTGAGGATAGGTCGTGGCAAAACGACTTTTCCAACAGTCGCTCTCGGATCACTGCGTGGGTCGCTCGCTTTCTTTTGAAAAGGTCGTGGCGTACAGTCCCCGTGGCTCGCTATCTCACAAACGTATCTGTCTGCTTTATTCAGTTGTCAAAGAGCTGTGGCGAAAGCGTGTTGCTTTCATGTTAAAGCATGGGCAGAGCAAGAAAGAGGGGATTGAACAAATCATGCTCTGCGGTTATTGCTTGTTATTCTTCTTCGATTTCTAAGGCAATATCAAACCCTAAAATCATTTTAATAAGTGCTTCTCTGATAAGTCCCTTTAAAGATAACTTTTCTTCAAACTCGGCAACATCTATCGGCAGGTCGAACCAGTATGATATTGTTTCTTCGCCAGTTGTTCCTTTCGTTTCCACCAGCACCCTTGTTTCCTGCATTGTTCCTCACGTCCTTTCTGTTGTTTCATCACATCTTTTAAGGTTTGGTACGACATACCAAACACATACTTTGAAAAATCTTCTAACTGTCTTTCTTCATAGTAGGCAGGGTTCAGTCGTTTCATTTCCTGCCACGCCTTACGCTTGTAAGAGGGCAGGTCGGAAATGTATTCACAGCCGACTTTTGCCTGCATATCCTAAAAAATATCGTTCATTTCATCACTCCAATCTGAAATGTAGGTAAGAAAAAAGCAGTCAATCCTAAGACTAACTGCTTTGTGTGTATGGATATGAAATTGTCAAACTGGGAATTGTAGCACTATTGACTTACTACTGGTTTGCCGTCTTTATCAAGTAATGGTGTAAATCCCGCTGCATTTCCGTTCCTATGGAAAACATAATTTACACCTGTTTGTGTATCAACCCAAATTTCCACTACATCAATCGTACCTTGTTGATAAATCTTCTTAAAACGATCCATAAGTATTCCTCCTTAAAAATTCTAATTTGCCGTTTTCTTCATATCCATATTATACCATTCTCATATCAGCACCACAATAAAATTTTAAGCACCGATAATTTTATTGAATAGCTCTAACAGTACATCTTTCACACCGCCAGCGTTGAACACCAAACCGACAGCAATCAATGCAACTACCAAGAAGCCAATGAGCTTTGAAAACTCACGCTTGAACCCTAAGTAGATACCGATAACCACAATCGCCATAAGCACTAAGCTTTGTGCATTGCTTAAAAACCAAGTGCATAAATTTTGTCCGAAATTCATTTAATTGTCCTCGCTTTCTTCTAATTGTTTCATTTCATAGTCAGCTTCTTTGCCGACATTCAAAATACACATCAAGACTATGCCGATACCCATTCCCTTAGATACCAGCAGGAAGTCTTTTAATAATATCCACATTTTTCATCACTCCTAACTTTCTACTAAATCTTTTGCAGGGGTCGTCTGCTGTTTGATTATCATTTCATGTTTTTCTGTGAGCTTTGCCTGCTGTTCGATTGTTTCCATGTAGTCTGTACCGTTTCCTTTATCAATCTTTTTCAGCATTTTCAAGGTCGGTGCTACCTGCCGTTGTACCCACCGCAATGTACGGTCTAAGGTGTAAGGCTCTGGCTTTGTCGTCAGCTTCAAGCTCTGTCTGTTATCGCCGATAAACCAAGCCCAGCGGTCATTGAGCTTCCAGTCATTTTTTCGCTTGTCTGGTTCTTCATCAACAAACCGCACATACTGATTGATGATAGAAAATGCGGTCTGTTCTGCGTCATAATAGGTCAGCAAATCTCGTACTGCATAATAAGCACGTTCATTACGAAGCCGTATCTCAAAACGGTTGATAATGTCGGCTTCATCAAGCGGTGTACCCAGCTTGACGTACTGCTCATAGTCCTTTTCATAGATACAAAAATACACATCTGATTTCAGCGACCCAAGATAAAGGGTACGTCCCATATATTCTCTGTCGTCCTCTCTGTGCTTTATAAGCTCGCCCGACTGATAAAACTTGTAGCTTCTGGACTTTCCGATATATTCCCGTTTCCTGCATTTTTCTGCAAGCTCTGGAATATCCAAAATGCCCGTATGGTCGTTGATAGCAAGGTCGATACGCTTCATCACACCACCGTCTACGAGTGCGTCCATGAGAAAGTCATACCAGCTTCTTTGTTGTGCCAGCAGGTAACTTTCAAACTGCCTGCAACCACGCCCCTTTAACTCTAAAAGGACACCTTTTTCTTCGTCAGCTGACGTATAGATAAAGATGTCCCCTAATGAATAATGCTCCGTATAACTGTAATGTCCGTAATCTTCATGGAGCATATAATTGATATTCAGTTTTAATATATCTTTGATGATGTGCTGTATATCCAGCGTGGGAAAACGAATTTTCACATAATCAAACAGCATGGTAAGCGGTGCTTCTGGATTGAACCTTGCCAGTTCTTTATGCAGAGTTTCCAGAAGTTCTTTTGACGGCTTCATTTTTCCGCTTTCTATCTTATTGAGATATTCTCTTGTGATACCAGAAGCCACCGCCAGCCTGCCTTGTGAGATACCGTAACTCTTGAATTTGCAGGCGAAAGCGAGCCAGTCTTTGAAAGAGATAAAAATAACCGCAGGGTCTTAGCCAGACGAAGCTATAACCTTTATTCTGACGTACAGAAAGGCGAAAATGTTGTGGTAGAAATTCCCGTGCAGGCTGGCGAAAAGCATTTCAAGTATGAGCAGAAAGTAAAACTTGTCAATCCGAAGTTATACGGCAGAGGTTATGCAATCGGGGATATGGGACATACCGATTATGTGTTAGTTGCTGATGATATTGTAGCAGTTGAAGAAAAGTAAAGGAGTGAAGAATTTATGAGATTATCAAACGGGTTTGTTATTGACAAAGAGAAAACATTTGGAGAATTAAAATTTACAGCGGTGCGTGATGTGTTCTTGCAGAACGAGGACGGGACACCGAATAGCCAGCTTAAAAAGCGTATCTATGATTTGAAGTGCAGTCTGCATGGTGGAATTATCCCCGTGTCTGTACCGCCAGAAGTACCGTTAAGGGAATTTCCGTACAATGCAGTCGTGGAACTTGTCAATCCCGTAGCCGATACTGTATCACGAAAAACCTATACGGGTGCAGATGTGGACTGGTATGTAAAAGCAGAGGATATTGTATTGAAGAATAAAAGCAACCAAAACGCAGGCAGTCCACAGAACCATGTACCGCAGGGACAGCCGAAGAAATAATTATATTAGCAAAAAAATATTGTATAGGTGATAAAAGAAAGTTATAATCCGTTTTAAGAATAATAATACACTTTGCGGAGGTATCTTTTATGAGTAGTGAAATTATTCAAACATTAGAAGCGTTATTATCTCTAGGAATAGCATTTTTGTGTGTGCGTTTATCAAAGTATAGGTATCAAGAAAATGAGAAATATGCAGTCAAGTATGAAAATAATGCAAAAATGTTGATAATTCGATGGATAATAACAGAAATATTTAAATGGGGGAGTATTTTGATGCTGATAGGTATAATAATTAAGGAATTATCTATTTTTCTTGCTCTTTATATACTCATTCCACTACTTATTGCACTTCACATGATTTTTTTTAATTCGGATTATTTGAAAGGAGTTATGACATTTACAAAAGGTATTTACTATGTTGGGTTGACTATCATTTCAATAATTCAAGTTTTTTTTACAACTGCAAATGTTGCTGAACTTGCATTAGGCTTTACGTTATCACTAGCAATATTTGAAAGCATAACAGCTTTAGATGATGGTTACAAAAATATGAAGAAATCAAAATAAATGATGATTTTTATTTTATAAGCAGTTAGTCTTAGGATTAACTGCTTTTTTCATACCCAGAAAGGAGTGATTGATTTATGCGTACCGATTGGGAGCATTTCAGCTTGTTAGAGAACGGCTTGACGCTTTCCCCTTACAACTTCATAACCATACTGATAGCGACTGGTGTTTGTGCATTGGTCGCTTTTCTGTATTACCGCTTCTGTTACGATAGTTTCAAGAAGCTCCTGCACCGTCAAAAGCTGGCACGAATGGTACTGGAAAATAAGTGGTATGAAGCCGATACCGTACAAGACAGCGTTTTTTTTACTGACCTGCAAAGCAGATCAAGGGAAAAAATCGTCTGGTTTCCAAAGATTTATTATCAAATGGAAAAGGGACTGCTTCATATCCGCTGTGAAATCACATTAGGAAAATATCAAGACCAGCTTTTACGGTTAGAGGATAAATTGGAAAGTGGCTTGTATTGTGAGCTGACCGACAAGACCCTGCATGACGGCTATATCGAATATACCCTGCTTTATGATATGATAGCGAACCGCATTACCATTGATGAAGTACGGGCAGAAAACGGCTGTCTAAAGCTGATGAAAAATCTTATCTGGGAATATGACGCACTTCCTCACGCCCTTATCGCTGGTGGAACGGGTGGCGGTAAAACCTATTTTCTGCTGACACTCATTGAAGCCCTACTGCATACCAACGCTGTCCTTTACATCTTAGACCCGAAGAACGCTGACCTTGCAGACTTAGGGACAGTTATGGGAAATGTGTACCACACCAAAGAAGAAATGATTGATTGCGTCAATGCCTTTTATGAGGGCATGGTACAGCGAAGTGAGGAAATGAAGCAACACCCGAACTATAAGACGGGCGAAAACTACGCATATCTGGGACTGCCACCCTGCTTTCTTATCTTTGATGAATATGTGGCATTTTTTGAAATGCTGGGGACGAAAGAAAGCGTGAGCCTACTTAGCCAGTTAAAGAAAATCGTTATGTTAGGACGGCAAGTGGAGAATTGCCCGTTATCATCAGTTACCACTACATGATTTTCGCCCGTCGTCTTGCTTGTGATCCTAAAGGGAACATCAGCAAGACGATTGTGTGTGCCTGCACCGATTTTTACGCCCTCAATATCCCCACGCTTAATCTGATTGTAGATAGAATGGGCTTTGTCGGTTAAGTCCACGATTTTTCCATTTTCTGTGATTGTAAAATCAATCGGTTTTGCTCCGTCTGTCAAATATCCGTTTGGAGCTTCACTCTCAACGATACGGAATTTTCCATAAGGTAAGAGGTCAGAAGAAGTAGAAGCGATACCCTCAATATCGGTACGGATTGTCTTTACCACTTCATTTTTCTTGTATAGCTTACCCTCAACCAATACAGAATTATCATTTAAGGAAATGATGTCAAAAGCAGTATCTTTTAATGTGGCACTTCCTTGTGGCTTTGTATCGCCCGTTT
>NZ_JBCPGE010000050.1:14673-32019 GCF_040914025.1 Ruminococcus sp. RTP21484sp1_RTP21281st1_A8_RTP21281_210402 | reverse complement strand
CAATATAACAAGCCCCAGCAAAAAGCCGGGGCTAATACTTCAATTATTTTAGGACATTTTCAAAAACGCTTGACACCCCTTTTTTCAATTTTTTTGATTTTTTTACATTATTTGACATTTGTGCTCAATTTCCGTAGAAAACACTCATAAACACTTTCACAAATATATTCTGATTATACAGGAAATTCAGTACTGTATCCTGCTCAACAAGAGCCATTCCCTGTTTTCCAATCGTGGTATCACAGAGCAGCGTCAGGATCAGAAACCCGATCCAGATAAAGATTATGCACTTCGCACCACCCACTACACCTCCGGCAATTTTATTCACGCCCTTTATCACAGGAAGATTTGTCAGAACATTCAGTATATAACTCAACAGTCTGATCACGATTGCAGAAATTATAAAGGATAAAAGAAATGATATTCCATTTACGATCATGACAGCCAGCGAATCTGCTATATATTCCGCAAACGTACTGACTGCAAGATAGCGGTATGTCTCTGCAGTATTATTTTCCATAAGAGAAGTTTTCAATATGTCCGGAAGTTCCATTTTTTCCATTATCTGCGTCTGTTCTTCTTTATCCAGAGCTTTCTGGCTGCCTGTCTGTTCCATGACCAGTTCCTGGCAGTTACTCTGAACAATATTATAAACAGGTGTATACTCTCTCACAAATGTATTTACATATGGATTAATCACCCATACAAGGAGAAAGGATATGATCATAAAAAAAGCAGATACGATTTCTTTTACAAAGCCTCTGCGAAATCCGGAAGCGCATGCAAAAATAATCAGTGCAAGCACCACAATGCCAAGCCAAGTCCAGCTTATGTCCATTTCATTCTCCTTAACTGAGTTTTATCACATTTACACCAGTATCCATAACAAGCAAATACTTATTCCACCCCAATTTGAAAAAGTCTTTCACTGTTCCATCCACACTTCCAAAATATTTCTCGGAACCGTTGCTATTCAACACGCAAAGCTGGGAACTGTTGTACATAACAATATAATCATCACTCATTCTGATAGTGGTATATGGAATATTAAAATCCTTGCTAAATTTCAGTTTGCCAGCAGAAGAATATACCTGCATGGTATACTGTTTGTCTTTGCTGTCATTTTTAAATACCAGACCAATGTTGTTTTCATCATAAAAAGTACTGATAATCTCCTGCTCAACCTGGACTGTTTTCAGTTCTTTAGGAATCTGGCGCCCGGAATATATGGTAAATCCATCATCCCGAAGTGCAACTGCATTGCTGCCAAGATACTGAATCTGCGGAACCACAACTCCATCATATGTGTATCCGCTTACAATACGGTCGTCTTCATTCTGTCCAACTTCTCCGAAATTATAAAAAGCTATGTAACTGGTGGTCTCGCTGCTGTCCACAAACTGATATGCCACCATCATCACAACGCCATTATCTGCCAGTGCCACATCCATAGGATATCCAGGATCCTGAATATTAGTCTGATTTTCTGCCACAAGACTTCCATCTAAATTGTAAAAATTGATCCAGGTGTGGTCGCCGCCATCCAGAATTGCCGCTGCCATTCCGGTTTTGGAAACTTTTGCCTTCACAATACTGTAAGAAGTAGATACAGTCCCGGTAATTCCATTTTTGTCAAGAAAAACCATGGATGTACCATCTTTATCAGCAATCACGGCACAGTCACCGCAAACATCTGCCACAGGATTCTGCATGTCATATGTCTGGGACCATACAGTTTCCAGCTTGTTGTTTACCAGAGATACCTCGTCGGAACTATAACGCAGAATCTTACCTGACAGATAGGTGTACTGGGTAGAAACAGTATCCTCCTGCTCACTGGTCACCTGTACTTTATAGTTTCGGTAAGTTCTTTTTTCCAGAAAAAGAAAGCCTGCCAAGACCACAAATACAGCAATCAGTATCACGGCAACCGGTTTCAGCACAGCTTTCTTTCTTCGCAAAGCAGCTTTGATTTTTCTTCTCGCAGCTTCATTCCCACCGGCTCCGGCCTGGGCTTTTTCCAGATGGCGTTTCTCGGCCAGAAGTCGTTTCCGCCGCAGTTTCTTTTTGATATTTTTGAATGTGTTTGCCATAATTTAACCTTGCCTTGTATTTTCTATTTTTTCGATTATACCACATCCGGTCAAGGTAATACAATCATTTGCCCCGGATAAATCACCTGGTTTTCTTCCAGATTATTCAGGCGGCAGATTTCCGGGATGGCATCCATATTTCCATAATGGGAAATACTGATCTGGTATAAAGTATCGCCTGGTTTGATCACATAAGTTTCGTATATGCCGTCAGATGAGGTCTGTGCACTGGAATCCGTCTGTTCTTCTGCGTTGGTGCTCTGTTTCTTTATTTTCCGTTCATCAGCTTCCTGGGAAAAAGTTTCCGTCTGATCCACCGTTTCTGCCGGCTTCTCAGTTTCTGTCTGTTCTGCTGCTTCCGCCTCATTTGCAAAATCAGATTCGCTGTCCTGCCAGCTATTCCCGGTTTCATCACTTATTTCTGTATCGGCGGCTTCCTGCGTTATTTTGGGAGTCACCGAAGCATTTCTTTCCAACTGCTCTTCCGGACTTTTCTCCTGTTTGGAAACATCCTGTATCTGATTCGTGTCATTTTCTGCCTGCTTTTCTTCTGATGCATCTTCCTCTGTTTTTCCTGACATAACAGTCACTGCATAATCATCTTCAGGCTGCACCGGCAAGCCACCGTAATTTCTGTAAAAGCCCGCACCTACAGCTAATACAGCAAGTACCAGACAGGCCGTTGCTGCATATGAAAAAACAGAGGTACGCTCCATTTCCTCCTGGGGCTTTTCCTCTGTCTTTTCTGCTTTCTTTGTTTTCTTGTTCCGGATGATTTTCCGAAAAGATACAACCGCCTCGTCAGACACATTTTCTGTAAATTCCGGCGCAAAATCTTTATTTTTTTCAATCATGTACTCCTGCATCAGCGGATTTTTCTCATAATAAATGTAATATCCCCGCTGCCGGACCATAAGGCCATTTTCAAAGAAGAAGAAAGCTTCTTCTTTTTCTGCAGGTTCCATAAGCATAAGCACTTTTTCACCGCCAAAATACCGAAGATGGATTCGGGTCAGCAATTCGTCTGTTTCCATATACATCTGAGGGCGCGAAAAAAACCAGCCTGTTATTTCCTGTCCCGGAAAATATTTTGCCTGGTCTTCCTGTATTTTTGCCCATATTTTTTCAGAGAAATCAATATGATCTGATGCAGCTTCCATATCTTCCACCATTAAAGCTCCCCGGATGAAAAGATAGGTTATACCATTGTTCCATTTTGTTTCGCCTGTAAAAACAGCTACACAGCCTTGTTCTTTTCCGGAACCGACCGCATTCCTGGCAAGCCTTGTCAGAAATGTGTATACGTAATCTTCAATATAAATACGCATATTTCCGGTTGTCAGTCCTACCTGACGTATGTTTCTCGGCAGATTAAAAAGATTTTCCCCATTTTTCGCCTCCTGTTTCTCTTCTTTGTAGATAACTTCTATCATAGTCACATCACCCCTTCGGGTATGAGAATATCACATGAGAAATGCAGATTTTAGCGGAATATAAGACCTGTTTCACAGAATTTTGCGACAGTTTTTGCAAAGGAAATATTTGTCGGGATGAAGGGTACAGCGAACTGTTGCAATTGAATTCCGGCAGAATGTCACGTAAAGTGCAGCATATAGATTTCGATATGTTTTTTTGTACTCAGCCAGGTGCATATTTTTTCCAGATATAGGATAAGATGGATTATATCAGACAGCTGCAGCTGCAAATTATCGTTCATAAGTAATCGGGCAAGTTTGCTTATTTATGAAATTTTTAAAGCAGGAGAACTTTTATGCCTTTTTATGTAAATACCCAAAAACCAGATTCTTCCAGAGAAATTGCACGGCTTCTGGGAAAATGTATTAAGCGTCATAAACGGGACTGGACTGAAATTGTGTTTTTGTGCATTGGAAGTGACCGGGTAACCGGAGACTGTCTGGGACCTTATGTGGGCTATCGTTTAAGTCAGCATCAGCTTCCGGGAATTTTTGTTTACGGTACATTAAATCAACCGGTTCACGCCGTCAATCTGTCCGATATAACGGACTTTATTTCAAAGAGCCATCCGTTTGCCCTTGTAATCGCTATAGACGCGTCTCTAGGCGATGAAAGACATTTGGGCTATGTGACAATCGGAAACGGTTCTCTTTACCCAGGTGCGGCTGTTCAGAAAGATCTGCCGCCTGTGGGGGATATTTATATTACTGGAATTGTAAATATTGCAGGAATTCTGGAATATCTGACTTTACAGACAACAAGACTGTCCACTGTGATCACGCTGGCTGACACCATTGCACAGGGGATTCTTGGAAATTTTATATAACAATACGGCAAACAGAAGCTTTCACTTCCATTTGCCGTATACTTATTTAGCATATCACTTTTTTGAATTTCCAAAAGGTCTTCTGCAAAAACAGACATAGCGCCTGCCGGTGCCAACACCATACAGGAAAGGCACAGTCAATTAGATAAATGCTTTGATCTGTTTGTAGATACCGGCTGCATCAAGGCCGTATTTCTCAAGAAGAGCAACGGCCGGGCCAGACTCTCCGTAAACATCATTGATACCAATACGTTTAACCGGTACAGGCGCTTTCTCAGCAAGGCACTCGCATACAGCACCACCAAGGCCGCCGATGATGGAATGCTCTTCAACAGTAACAACTTTGCCTGTTTCTTTGGCAGCTGCTACAACAAGTTCCTCATCGAGAGGTTTGATGGTGTGGATGTTAATAACCTTTGCTTCGATTCCTTCTTCAGCCAGTTTCGCAGCTGCTTCCAGAGACGGAGCTATGCAAAGTCCGTTTGCAATAATGGTAAGGTCTTTTCCCTCACGGAGAACAATACCTTTGCCAAGCTCAAATTTATAATCCGGGTTATCATTGATAACCGGAACAGCAAGACGGCCAAATCTCATGTAAACAGGGCCCACATGCTCATAAGCTGCCTCTACCATTGCTTTTGCTTCAATATCATCAGACGGGCATGCAACAATCATTCCCGGAATTGTACGCATAAGTGCAAAATCCTCGCAGCACTGGTGTGTAGCACCATCCTCACCAACGGAAATTCCGCCGTGGGTAGCACCAATCTTAACATTCAGCTTCGGATATCCAACAGAGTTGCGAACCTGCTCAAAGGCACGTCCTGCTGCAAACATAGCGAAAGTACTTGCAAAAGGCACTTTTCCAGTTGTTGCGATTCCGGCAGCAATTCCCATCATGTTGCACTCTGCAATACCGCAGTCGATATGACGCTCCGGGAATGCTTTCTTAAAGATTCCGGTCTGTGTAGCTGCAGCAAGGTCAGCGTCCAGAACAACCAGATCATCATGTTTTTTTCCAAGTTCTACGAGAGCGTTACCATAACTTGCTCTGGTGGCAATCTTCTTTACTTCTGACATAATGCTTCACCTACCTTTTCCAAATCTGCCATAGCCTGTGCGTACTCTTCATCGTTCGGAGCTTTTCCATGCCAGCCAACCTGGTTCTCCATGAAAGATACCCCTTTGCCTTTTACTGTTTTCATAACGATCGCAGTCGGCATTCCTTTCACAGTCTTTGCCTCGTCAAAAGCAGCGCGCAGCTGCGCCATGTCATTTCCATCAGCTACATTTATTACATGGAAATTGAATGCTTCGAATTTCTTATCGATCGGGTATGGGGAGCATACGTCCTCAACTTTACCATCGATCTGAAGACCATTGTTATCAACGATCACTACAAGATTGTCCAGTTTCCTTGCTCCTGCAAACATTGCAGCTTCCCATACCTGACCCTCCTGGATCTCGCCGTCTCCAAGAAGTGTGTATACACGATAGCTGTCATTTGATAATTTTGCAGAAAGTGCCATTCCAACCGCTGCAGAGATTCCCTGTCCAAGGGAACCGCTGGACATATCGACGCCAGGAATATGCTTCATATCCGGATGTCCCTGAAGGTAAGATCCGAGATGACGAAGTGTCACCAGATCCTCTTTCGGGAAATAACCCCTCTCAGCCAGTACAGAATACAGACCTGGTGCAGTATGACCTTTGGAAAGGACAAAACGGTCGCGATCTGCTTTCTTCGGATCCTTAGGATCAATATTCATTTCCTCAAAATAAAGATAAGTAAACAAATCTGCTGCTGATAAAGATCCGCCTGGATGACCAGCTTTAGCAGCATGCAGTGCTGTTACGATGTCTTTGCGGACTTCGTTGGCAACTTTCTGAAGCTCTAAATTCTCCATTTTCAATTCTCCTTATTATTTCCCTTGATATCATGATGTGCGAATCACAACCGGATTGAATTCTTACGTAAAATAATTTCTCGGTTAATTATTCTCCAAATACAGCCTTGTAATCATTCTGGAATTTAACAATACCAGCGTCTGTCAGCGGATGATGAGTCATCTGCTCAAGTACTTTAAATGGTACAGTAGCGATATCAGCACCTGCAAGTGCGCACTGTGTTACATGCATTGGATGACGTACACTTGCTGCGATGATCTCGGTATCGATGCCTGCAACTGCAAACATATCAGCGATCTGGCGAATGAGCTCAACACCGTCTGTAGAGATATCATCCAGTCTTCCAAGGAATGGAGATACATATGTAGCACCAGCTCTTGCTGCAAGAAGTGCCTGGTTAGCGCTGAAGATCAGAGTTACATTTGTCTTGATACCTTCTTTTGAAAGAACTTTAACTGCTTTCAGACCTTCGCATGTCATAGGAATTTTTACAACCATGTTCGGATGGATTTTGGCAATCTCGCGTCCCTCACGGATCATTCCCTCTGCATCTGTTGTAGTAGCTTTAACCTCGCCGCTGATCGGTCCATCGACGATCTCTGTGATCTCTTTGATTACTTCATTGAAATCTCTTCCCTCTTTCGCGATCAGGGATGGATTTGTAGTTACGCCACAGATAATTCCCATATCGTTAGCTGCCTTAATATCTTCTACTTTTGCTGTGTCAATAAAAAATTTCATGATTTCTTCCTCCTAAATGAATTAGACTAGAGCGTTGCAGCGCTTCCTTTGTCTTGCACTGTTCATATGCTTTCATTATAGCAGACTTCATTTACAGGTCAAGGCAGAGAGCAAATTATTAATAAAATTTCAATTAATAATTTCATCTATTATTAATCATTCTATAGTTTGTTAGTATGGTATCAATCAATTTTCTACTGTATCAATCAGTTTTTCCAGCAATTTTACCAGATGTTTTTTTTAAATTATTACTAATAATTTCCAGTAAATTATTTATTTAAACTTATTTTCTTCGGATTTTTCGTTTATGGGATCCGGTTTATCCATACGTGCATAACCGGTGGTTTTTCGCACAATAATCTTGGGATTATACTCAATATTATATACACTTGTGGGACGGATGCCTTCCCCGAAACGGATGCCTGTATCGATTTTCCGGATGATAATGTCACAGGCATCCCTGCCCTTCAGATCAACGAAGTGATCAATGGTAGTCAGTGACACTCTGCGAATTCCGGAATAAAAAATATTGTCGCAGCCGATCACAGATACATCCTTCGGCACTCTCAGACGGGCATCCTGAAGAGCATCCACAGCACCAATGGCCATCATGTCATTCTGTCCGGCAATGGCAGTAAATCTGCTGCCATCCTCCAGAAGAGACCTGGTCAGGGCATAGCCCATAGAATACTCGGAATCCGTCTTAGGATTGCGACGGTCAACGGATTCGTCAGCAGCCCGGATGATCACATGTCCGGAAAGCCCAGCCTTCTCAAACTCACGGACAAAACCATCCACTCGTTTGGAACGCTGCCACTGTCTTCTGGTAAGCGGCGGCGTAATAAAGGCCACATCCCGATGTCCCAGATCCAGCAGATGCCTCGCCATAAGTCGTCCCACTTCTGTGTTGTCCTGATTAATAGCATCTACTGTACTGATTTTTTCTTTGTTGCTAATGATGACCAGCGGAATGCTTCTTGCCATCTCTTCTACCTGGCTGATATAGTCCGGGTGGGGATTGCAGGCATAAATGATCCCCTGGGGTGCCATGGCGCGTATCATGCGCAGATACTTCTCTTCCAGCCTGGCATCACGCTGGGTATTGCAGATGAAAACTCCGTAGCCACGCTCGTTGGCTACCGCCTCGATTCCCTGAAGGAGCATCACATAGTAAGGGCTGGTAATAGTTGGGCAAAAGACAACAATCATTTTTTCCTTTTTGTTCTCTTTTTTATTTTTGTGGCCCGGAAGCTGATAGCCCAGTTCTCTGGCCGCGCTTTCCACTTTTTCCACTGTTTCTCGGGAAAAAGAAACATTGTACTTATGGTTCAGAACCATGGAAACCGTTGCCTGGGAAACTCCCGCTTTCTCTGCCACATCTGATGAAGTCACTTTTTTGCGTGCCACAAAAATCACCTCCTGCCATCTTACAGTTCTACCCTGCCCTCCAGTGCCCGAAGCAGGGTAACCTCATCAATGTATTCCAGGTCACCGCCTACTGGCACACCACTGGCAATACGGCTGACCTTGATCCCGGTGGGCTTGATCAGCTTACTGATATACATTGCTGTAGTCTCTCCCTCCAGACTGGAGTTGGTGGCAATGATCACTTCTTTTACATCTCCCTGAAGTCGCATGATCAGCTCTTTCAGCTTGATATCATCCGGACCAATTCCCAGCATAGGGGATATTGCGCCGTGAAGTACATGATAAACTCCATCAAATTTACCGGTTTTTTCATAAGCAGCAAGATCCCTGGTGTTCTCCACTACCATAATCGTACTGTGATCTCTTTTGGGATTGCTGCAGATTGGGCACATTTCTTTATCCGTAAGGGTGTAGCAGCACTTACAGTACTGTACGTTCATCCGGGCATCGGTGATGGCATTGGTAAGCTGCTGCACCTGTTCCTTTGGCATATTCATAATATGAAAAGCCAGGCGCTGGGCAGACTTTGCCCCGATTCCCGGAAGATGGGAAAACTGCTCAATCAGTTTATTGATATGACTGCTGTAGTATTCCATCAGAATGGAAGACCCCCGCCAAGTCCTCCCAGACCTCCTGTAAGTTTGGACATTACAGCCTGGTTCTCCTGCTCAACCTTGCGAAGTGCTTCATTAGTTGCTGCAACAATAAGATCTTCAAGCATCTCGATGTCATCCGGATCTACAACTTCCTCTGCAAGCTTCACCTTGGTCACTTCTCTCTTACCTGAGATAGTTACTTCTACAGCTCCGCCGCCGGCTGCTGCAGTAAACTCTTTCTCCTCGAGAGCTTTCTGGTTCTCTTCCATCTGGCGCTGCATTTTCTGCGCCTGCTTCATAAGGTTATTCATGTTTCCTGGCATACCCATGCCTGGAAATCCTCCACGCTTTGCCATTACAAAGTCCTCCTTTAACTGTTCTGATTTCATGCTGGATTCCGCATTTCTGATTTTTCAAACAGGCTCTATAACATTTGCGGCAGCAAAAATCATTTTTCATAACAATATTCACATTTTCTGCAAATATTATTAATTTACTTCTCGTTCGTCGCTTTCACGGCAACTCTTATGTTGCTGCACAAAAATCAAACAGCAACACTCTTATTCTTCTGCATCGTCAGGATCTTCCTCCACAACAACATCCATATGGATATTCTCCCGGAGAGCCTGATCTACAGTAACCTTGGCAAGATTGGTATGGTTGTGTTCTTTTGCCACCACCATCTTAAGTTCTACACTCTTGCCAGTCTGGGCCAGGATGATATTCTTCAGTTCTTCCTCTGCTTCCGGATTATCTACATAGGTTTTTCCAAGGAAATCCTGGAATTCAATGTAGAGAACCGGTTCACCGGTCTGGCCATTGTATTTGGGAATAGACTTCTGGAGCATCTGTTTGAAAATACCGCTGGTCTGACCTACGATCACCTTCCAGCTGGCTACAATCTTCTGCAGATCCTCGGGTGCTGCCTTCTCAGGTGCTGCTGCCATGGCTTCTGCACTGCCATACGATCCGATTCCTGTACTTCCGGCGTTGCCAGTGGCTCCCGGCTGAACAAATACCTGTTGAACAGGCCGCTCGTCCATGCGCTGTTCCAGAACACGAAGACGATCCAGGACAGAATCCAGATTGGTCTCCATCGCCGGACGGCACAGTTTGATCAGGGCAATCTCCACCAAAACACGCTTCTGGGTGGAATAGCGTATCTGACTGGACAGGTCAGAAAAAATACGGATGTAGCGCATCAGCGTCTCTACATCCACCATCTCACTTTCTTCTCTTAGAAGTTTCAGATTCTCAGATGATACATCAATGGCTTCCTCCGGATTCTCGGAGGTTTTTACCAGAAGGAGATTACGCATGTACCAGGTAAAATCTCCCACAAACTGTCCAAGCTCTCTTCCGCCTATGATCAAATCCTCAAGAGTGCGTATCGCACCTGTCACATCTCCCTGGAGCACTTTTCGCAAAAGCTTGCTGAACACTTCCGTATCCACAGCTCCCAGAACCTCCAGGACTTTGTCATAAGTCAGTGTCTGCCCCAGATAAAAGGCAATGCACTGATCCAGAAGGCTTAGTGCATCTCGCATGGAACCGTCTCCGGCTTTTGCCACATAACGGACGGCTTTTTCTTCTGCCTCTACGCCTTCGATTTTCAGAAGTTCATCCAGCCTTGCCGCAATGGTATCAATAGTGATGCGGTGAAAATCGTATCGCTGACATCTGGACAAAATAGTGATCGGTATCTTGTAGGCCTCTGTGGTGGCAAGAATGAAGATAACATAAGACGGAGGTTCCTCCAGTGTTTTCAGAAGAGCATTAAACGCTCCTGTCGAAAGCATGTGAACCTCGTCGATAATGTATACCTTATAGTTTCCTTCAGTAGGACGATAGGCCACCTCCTCACGGATCTCACGGATATTGTCAACGCCGTTATTGGACGCTGCATCGATCTCGATCACGTTCATGGAGGTGCCAGCCTGTATCGCCTTACACATGTCACATTCACCACAGGGACTTCCATTTACCGGATGCTGGCAGTTTACTGCTTTTGCCAGTATTTTTGCAACGGTAGTCTTACCGGTTCCTCGGGTGCCGCAAAACAGATACGCGTGACCAATACGGTTATGCTTGATCTGATTGGTCAGGGTAGTTACAATGTGATCCTGTCCCTTGACATCGTCAAAATTATCCGGTCTGAACTTCCGGTATAGAGCAGTATAGCTCATTTATGGAAACTCCTTTCTAACAGCAGGGAATCAATCGCCGAAGCTGATTCCGATCTGCTTTGCAGCCTTAACGGTCTGGTCTTTCGGAGAAACCATTTTCAGCTTGCCGGCACATTCTTCAAGAGGTACTCTCTTGATTTTGCCATTTACAATACCGATCATGATGCCATATTCTCCGTCCAGAATAGCCTCTGCTGCTCCTGCTCCGATTCTTGTGGAAAGCACACGATCATATGCACATGGTGCCCCACCTCGCTGTGTATGTCCCGGAACTGTAATGCGTACCTCAGAACCAAGCTTCTGGGTAATCTTGTCTGCAATTTCATAGGATACGGAAGGATACTTCTTCGCGCGGTCTTCCAGCTTTTTCTTGTAATCTTTCTTGGAAAGAAGGGCATCCTCTTTGGAAATGGCGCCTTCTGCCACTGCAAGAATGGTGAAACGCTTGCCAGCTTTAGATCTCTTCTGGATAGCTGCAACTACTTTCTCAATGTCGTATGGGATTTCCGGAATCAGGATAATATCTGCTCCGCCGGCAATTCCTGCGTGCAGAGTAAGGCTTCCTACCTTGTGTCCCATAACTTCTACGATAAATACACGGCCATGGGATGCTGCTGTTGTATGAATGCAGTCGATAGCGTTTGTTGCAATATTTACTGCACTCTGGAACCCGAATGTCATATCTGTACCCCAGATATCATTGTCGATGGTCTTAGGCAGATGGATGATATTCAGACCTTCTTCTCTTAAGAGGTTGGCTGTTTTCTGGGTTCCGTTTCCTCCGAGGATTACAAGACAGTCAAGACAAAGCTTGTAATAAGTCTGCTTCATAGCCTCTACCTTGTCCAGTCCATTGGCATCCGGTACGCGCATAAGCTTAAACGGCTGTCTGGATGTTCCAAGAATAGTTCCGCCCTGTGTAAGGATTCCGGAAAAATCCTTGGATGTAAGCATACGGTATTTGCCGTAGATCAGTCCCTTATATCCATCATCAAATCCGTAAACTTCCAGGTCATCAATGCTGTTTGTAAGCCCTTTTACAACTCCCCGCATGGTGGCATTCAGTGCCTGGCAGTCACCGCCGCTTGTTAATAAGCCGATTCTTTTAATCATAGTACCCTCCATTTCTGTGTCTCTAGAGCGTGTTTCAAAAATCATTCCAGCAAGCTACGCGCTCCAGTAAAAACTACATTTTGAAATTTGATCCGCGAGCTCTGTTCGTTACTGATCACAAAGTGAGCAGTGACCGCTGTTCTGTTACGTCTGGGCAGCGTAAAAATCGCGGGGCAAGTTTGTTTATATTATATAATATTTCCCGTTCTGACACAACAAGTAATTTGCAACCAGATATTTCTGGAGCCGGCTTGTTACTGTTCACTCCGTGACCAGTAACGCGCTTCGCGATGCACAGAAATCATGCATTCGCATGATTTCGCGCCGCAATTCTCGGGTTTTCTGTGAACTTTGTTCACAAAAAACACCTCGCGGAATGTTACCAGTGAACAGTAACGCCGGCTTGACAATACATTAAATTTTTTTGCTGTTTTGCAGCAGTGGCTTGACAAATCCACAGTCTTCCTTTATAATTAAATTCCGCGCAGCCGGGGAGATAGCGGTGCCCTGTACCTGCAATCCGCTACAGCAGGGGTGATGCCAATCTGAGGCTTGTATCTTGTGGAGCTGCCCTTTATAAGTGGCGTTGACGTTTGGGTCTTACGCAACAGGACTCTATGAACCGTGTCAGGACAGGAATGTAGCAGCACTAAGTAGAATCTCCTGTGTGCCGTGAGGGTGCCTGGGCTGAGTTAACTGTAGAGGTAACGTCTGTGAGACCATTCCGAGGTGCGGCGCGCGAAAGAAGAGGATTGTGGAACGTCTGTGAGGACGTTCTTTTTTTGTGTTAAAAAAGATTTCTGCAAAATGGGGCGGGCAAATTACGGGAATGCTTTTTCAAACAGGCTCTGGCGCGGTACGCCCCAGGCAAACAAAAAGACACATATTGTATCAGGGCTGTGAATGTGTTGTTCACGCCATTTTTACAATATGTGTCCTATTTTTAGTTTGCTATTCTATTTTGAATGCAAGCTGTGAAAAATCATTTGCACAGCTCCGCTACGACCTGATTGATCACCTTGCCGTCAGCCTTGCCCTTCAGCTCTGGCATAATAGTCTTCATGATCTGTCCTTTGTTTCCAGAAGCGATCAGGTCTGCATGTTTCTCTGTAAGGTAAGCCTTGATCTCAGAAGCGTCCATCAGCTTTGGAGCGTATTTCGCAATCACATCATATCTTGCCTGATATTCATCTTTCAGATCCTGTCTGGATTCCGGACAGGTGTCGATCTGCTCTTTCACAGATTTCAGCTCTTTCAGGATAACACGGTCAACCAGTTCGCCACTGATATCGTCACGGCAGCCTTCGTCGATTGCCACCTTCTTCACTGCGGAAATCAGGGAAGAGACTGCATCCTTTGTTACTTTATCCTTTGCTTTCATGGCAGCTACCATGTCTTTTCTCAATGCTTCAAGTTCCATTGTATTTTCCTCCTGTCATTTTCTATGTGGTTGTTTACATAATGTTCCACAACGTTCCATCAAATCATAATTCTTTCATCCTGTGGCATTTCAGACGACTTGATGTATTTTTTGCTTTGTTTTTTATCATACCACTAATTTTCTGATTTTCCAACCTGCTCTGCCAAAGATTTTTTCAGCATTTTCTTCTTTTCCCGAAGCTCGCGAAAAAAATCGGAAAGCATGATGGAACACTCTTCCTGAAGGACACCGCGGATTACTTCTACCTTGTGGTTAAAGCCATCCATTTCCAAAAGATTCAGCACAGAACCGGCACATCCTGCTTTTGGATTCATGCTGCCGATAACCACACGGTCAATTCTGGACTGCATAAGCGCTCCGGCGCACATCTGGCAAGGCTCTAAGGTTACATACATCGTGCAGCCTTCCAGTCTCCAGTCTCCTAATTTTTTGCTTGCCTTTTTAATCGCGTTCAATTCTGCGTGAGAAAGGGTATTCTTGTCCGTGTTTCTCCGATTATAGCCTCTTGCAATGATCTGCCCGTTGCAAACGATCACACAGCCAATTGGCACCTCTTCCAATGCCCGGGCTTTCTTTGCCTGGCGAATTGCCTCTTTCATATAACGTTCCTGATCTGTAAGCATTTTTTACCTTTACTTTCTACTACTTTATGGTGAATCTCGGCATTTTTGCCGCTGCGCTGTCATTTTCATTTCAGGCGCCGCAGCGGCAATAGCTTTATTATAGGCAGTTCGCACAGGGATGTCAATTTTAACAACCGGCAGGTGGATCAATCGCACGGTACCAGTACCCTCCCCTGCCTTTTTTCACCTTGATACAGTTGCTTTCTTTGAAGCAGGAAAAGCCGAACATGCCTGCCATAAACTGTTCCTGCTGGTCGTAGCTTCCGGGTACACCAAGTATGTACCGGCCATTTGATCTGTGGCACAGAAGGAGATGTCCGAAATTGTAGTATCCGTATTGCAAAAAACGGTTGTTGCGAAGGGCGCATTGTCTTCTTGGAAAATGGACCAGATCCTGGGGTGTAATTTTCCAGCACTGGTTCAGATCGCTGTCTTGGAACGGGCAGAAGGGCTGACCAAATGGGAGTGCTATGGTTTTCTCCTTTTCCTCTTGTTTTGTATTTACTCTACAGGTAATTTTTTGCTCTGCTTCCCATATTCCCCCCACGGTTGGCTCATCTTTTGCTTGTGGTTCATCACTTATCATTTCTTCTGCTTCCAGCAGATCATCCTGCATTTGTTCCACCACATCCTCCACTTCATGCCTGTCATCTAAATCAGGTGTGGAATCTGTTTCCGGCTTGCTTTCATTCTCCAGCTTTTCTTCTGCTTTCTCTTTTATTATTTCACATACGGTACCAGTTTCTTCTTTCTTTATTATACTTTCCTTAAAATTCTCCGGGCGGATTGTCTGGTCATCCCACTCTGTTCCAAAAAAGCCTCCCGATTCTGTAAGCAAAATCATACCTCCCATTTTTTCCAGAGGAATTCCCGAGCCCCCCATATCCGTTCCGTCTGTTTCCACCAGACATTCGATTCTATTTGCCTCCGTTTTGCAGCTGCCCAGCAAAATTCCATTCATCAGTCCCTCTTTTCGCACAAATCCATATACTTTGCACACTTCTCCTGCTGCCAGGTTTCCTACCTGAAGATGTGGTTCAATTGTACACATGTGATTTCTCATTTCCACCTTCATAAAGCCACAATTATCTTCCTTTTTCCCTTTTCGGTATTCATATACATATGCGATAAAACGCCGATATCCCACCAACTGACGCCCTCCCCTTTTTATGCATCTCACTCATTAATGTATATGAAAAAACAGAATTTTCATTCATAAAAACGCATTCTGTTTCACTTGGAACATCTGTTCAAATGAATTAATTTAATTGCCTCTCCCCAAATAAGACCTGGTTAATTTCAATTCTTTTTGAAATTTTTTGAATTTTTTCAATTTTTCTGTTGACAAGCCAGTATATTCTATGTATAATATCACTTGCAGTTGACGAAGTGTGGCTCAGTTTGGTAGAGCGCTGCGTTCGGGACGCAGAGGTCGTGGGTTCGAATCCCGTCACTTCGACTACTTGGCAGGGGCGCCGAAATTCTTGAGGAATCAAGGGTTTCGGTGTTTTTTTATGTTTAAATTTTCTTCTTTTTTCGAAAGCTATATTCCATTTTAACTATTTAGGTATAGAAATATTTATTTTTTGTGCTAAAATATCTTTATCAGGCAGAGAGGATTTTCCTCTCCCAGAGTTTGTTGAAACAAGCTCTAACACAAAAGCAAAATACCATAAAAGCACCAGGAGGATGAACATGAAAAGAAAAAGAAAAAGAAATTTGTATCATTTATGGTTTTGTTTTGCCATGCTTCTGTTTCTGGCGGTTCCTTTTAAAGTAAAGGCGGAAACTGCCACAACGCCAGTAAGCATTTCTGTACAATATGGACAGACAGAAGCACGAACAATTCTGAATATGATCAATGAAATGCGTACAAGCAGCACAGACGCATGGTATTGGAAGCAAGACGATACAACCAAAACATATTGCACAAATCTGCAGCCATTGCAGTATGATTACGATCTGGAAAAAACAGCTATGCAAAGGGCCGCTGAAATTGCAATTATTTATTCCCATACACGTCCAAATAACAAAGACACCTTCTCCGCCTTTTATGAAAATTCAGTATATTATACTTATGCAGGCGAAAATATAGCTGCGGGATATGGAACTGCTGACAGTGTCAACGACGGCTGGAGGGAAGATAACGAGCTTTACGCCGGTCAGGGACACAGACGAAATATGCTTAATTCTAAATTCAACTGTGTCGGAATCGGTCATGTATACTACAATGGCTTTCACTATTGGGTGGAAAATTTTGCATACAGAGATAAAGTTAATACCACCCCTGTAAGTGCAGACAACACAGAAACTACCCTTACAATTCCAGTTGCAACATCAAAAATTTCTAATTTTAATATTACTTTTGACAAAGATGAGTATTCTTTAAAAACAGGTGAAAGCACTTCCATTTCCGTATCAGATCCAACGATTTCCGTTTTCGGACACTGGGGTTCCAGATTTGTTTTTGTGACTGATACCCCAGATCTAACAATTGCTGATTCGACAGTCGCTACCCTTTCGGGTTCCATAACTGGAATTTCTGAAGGCGATACTACAATTAGTGCTTCTCTTTACGGTCTTACCGCGCACCAGACAGCTGCTGTCAAAGTACATAATTGTGAAAATCACTGGGACGATGGAAAAATAACCACACCCCCCCACCTGCACTAAAACTGGCGTAAAACAATACACCTGCACAATCTGCAGCGAGACTAAAACAGAAGAAATTGCTGCATTAGGTCACGATTACAGTTCCGACTGGACTATTGATACCGCTGCTGCCTGCGAAACAGTCGGCAGCAAGAGCCATCACTGCACACGATGTGACAGCAAAAAAGATGTAACTGAAATTCCTGCTTCCGGTCATTCCTGGAATGATGGTGCAATTACCACTGAGCCTACCTGTACTGATG
>NZ_JBCPGE010000050.1:0-14579 GCF_040914025.1 Ruminococcus sp. RTP21484sp1_RTP21281st1_A8_RTP21281_210402 | reverse complement strand
CCTACCTGTACTGATGAGGGTGTAAAAACCTTTACCTGCAATGCCTGTGGCAAAACAAGGACTGAGGCAGTCGCAGCTCTGGGGCACAACTACAGTTCCGACTGGACTATCGATACCGCTGCTGCCTGCGAAACAGTCGGCAGCAAGAGCCATCACTGCACACGCTGTGACAGCAAAAAAGATGTAACTGAAATTCCTGCTTCCGGCAAGCACACCTGGAATAACGGTGTAATCACCAAACCTGCAACAATTGCAGAAGAAGGCGTAAAAACATACACCTGTACTATTTGTGGTGTAACGAGAACTGAGACAATTGCCAAGCTTCCAATGCCAACCGTGACTCCGGTTCCAACAGCCACACCAACACCGGCAATCACTTCTGCCCCAACTGTAACACCGACTCCATCCGTTTCAGTTGGAACAAAAATTACAGATAAAAAAACTGGAAACATATACAAAGTTACAAGCAGCCGTTCTTCCAGCCAGACAGTTGCCTTTATTGGAAATAAAGTAAAAACCAGTGTCATCATTCCAACTACAATAAAAATAAAAGGTGCCACCTACAAAGTAACTGAAATTTCCACCAATGCTTTCAAAAATAACCGTAAGCTGAAAAAAGTGGTAATTGGTCAGAATATTGTAAGAATAGGTAAAAATGCATTCTACGGCTGCAAAAAACTTACTTCCATTACCATCAAATCCAGCCGGCTTACATTAAAGAACATTGGCAAAAACGCATTCAAAAATACAAGTCCAAAAGCTACTGTAAAAGTTCCGAAAAAGCAGAAAGCTCTTTATAACCAGATCCTTAAGAAACGGGGACTTAATAAAAAAGCTAAAGTCAAATAAATAATCTTTAAAACACAAAGAACCGGATTCCGCAAAGTGCTGGATATCCGGTTCTCTGTATTTTTCCGCGAGAGCTGCTTTATTTACTCCACCGACTCGGCTGTTCCTGGCAGATCCGGTTCCACTGGCAATCGCCGCAGATTTTCGTTCTTTTTCCCGTTTCAATGATTTTTTTCTGTACTGCTTCGGTAAATTCCGGGAATGCAAGTTTCTGACCTTCTTTTAAGCCGCATTCTGCCAGCACTGCATTGTCATATCTTTTCACCTTCTCGGCTGCCTCGCAGATTCCCTGGCTATTGTTTGGACAGGCTGAGCAGATTTCGTCAGTTTTTACTGTGAGACAAACATCTGCCCCTTTTGTAAAAAGCTCCAGCATTTCCTGCATATGGGCTGTAAATCCAGTGCTGTAGCCATTTCCGATAAAAAACGCCAGGCACATCCCGTGGTGAGGGCGAATGGGATATGTCTGACGTTCTTTTTTACTGCATTGGTACAAGCTTACGTACCCTTCTGGACAAAACAAATGCCAGAGCGATCTTTACAAGGTCAGGAATGATAAATGGAATTACGCACCAGCCCAGTACGGTTCCAAGTCCGACAGCTCCGGAGGTTCTTGTATATACAACCATGAACCAGATAGTTCCCATTGCGTAGCAGACAATCAGTCCGACTACCATGGAAAGAATCTGAATAACAGGCTTTTTGCCCCAGAGAGATTCCATAGCCCACATTACCAGGGCGGAGAAAAGAAATCCGATGATGTAACCGCCGGTATTGTTAAGAAGAATACCAAGTCCTCCTGAAAATCCTGCAAATACAGGAACACCAATAGCTCCAAGTAAAATGTAAACCAGTACAGCCAGGCTGCCTCTCTTTCCGCCAAGCACACCAACAGCCATAAATACACCAAATGTCTGTAATGTAAACGGCACTGTCATTGGAATGGAAATCCAGGAACAGATTGCGATCAGTACGGCGAAAATAGCTATGTATGCCAGGTCGTATGTTTTTGTCTTTGTTGCGGTTACGGTACTCATATTCTCCTCCTCGAGTAAATATTATTTTTGTCAGATACAATCTAACACAGTTACGTTGCAATTGTCAACCTATTATTTGTTTTTGGTTTACAATTCTCTTCGTGAAGAATCTGGACATGTTTCCCGCATACGTGCTATACTTCTGTAAAATGGAGGATTAAAAAATTGTGTCAAACATATAGAATTGCAATTTGTGATGACCTTGCCACAGACAGAAATTATCTTTCTTCTCTGTGCGAAATATGGGGCAGTCATAACAGTTATCATATACAGATTTCAGAATTTACATCAGCCGAAAATTTTTTGTTTCATTATGCCGAGAAAAAAGATTTTGACATTCTTCTCCTTGATATAGAAATGGGCGCCATGGATGGTGTTACCATGGCAAGGAAGCTGCGGCAGGATAATCAGACCGTACAAATTATATTTATCACCGGATACGCAGACTATATTTCTGACGGATATGAAGTAGATGCCCTTCACTATCTGATGAAGCCCATACAAGAAGAGAAGTTCTTTACAGTTCTTGACCGTGCAGTCACAAAGCTTATCAAGAATGAGAAGGTTCTTAACATAATCAGTCAGGGTGAGATGATTCGTCTGCCCATCTGTCAGATCAATTATGCAGAGGTAAACAGCAATTATATTACGATTCACAGTCAACAGACTATCACCCTGAAAATGACCTTAAGCGAATTGGAAAAAAAGCTGGATTCTCATTTTTTCAGAGCGGGACGTTCTGCTTTGGTAAATCTAAAAAAAATCAGCCGGGTTACAAAAAAAGAGATTTATTTGCAGGATGGAAGTATAATCCCCCTTCCACGCGGCGCTTATGAGAAGGTTAACCGGGCAATCATTAATATGGACTGATTTGGGAGATTAAAATGCATTTATTTTCGAAAAAAGCAGCTAAAAAAATGGCTGCATATCAGAAGGAACTGATTGAAACTCACTATCAGGAGGTTGATAATATGTACCGCCAGATGCGAGGCTGGCGCCATGATTATCGCAATCATATCCAAACAATGAAGGCTTATGCAGCCACAGAAAACTGGGACGCAATCAGACATTATCTCGATCTTCTTGACAAGGATCTTACCACAGTAGATACTGTGATAAAAACCGGAAATGCCATGACAGATGCTATTTTAAATTCTAAAATATCACTGGCACGGTCCAAAGATATTCAGGTAATTGCAGATGCTGACATTCCTGTTAAGCTGAATTCCTCTGAAATTGATCTTTGCTGTATTATTGGAAATTTATTCGACAATGCCATAGAAGCCAGCCTGCAGCTTCCCAAAGAAAAACGACTGATCCGCATTTATATGGACATGAAAAACACGCAGTTATACATTTCTTTCACTAACTTTACAGCGGGAAAGAAGTTGAAAAAACAGGGAAATCTTTTTAAAAGTACAAAAGGTGATGGTCATGGTCTGGGGCTGATCCGTATTGATGATATAGTAAAGCGATCTGATGGATATATCAGCCGAAACAGTGAAGAGGGCGCCTTTACCACTGAGATTTTACTGCCCCAGTTATAATTCATCCCCCGAAACATGCAATTCATCCCCGGTTTAATCCGGGGATATTTTTTCTGGTAAAATCATATTAAGAATCTTTTTAATGATACCAGAGTCAAAAGGTCAAAAAGCCGATGCAAGCTCGCTTGCAAGAGGATTTTTGACCTCTTGACCCGCAAAAAACATGAGTAAGTAGCCATTTTCCGAAGAAAAATGAGCGGATTACGAATGTTTTTGAAGATTGCGGGAGTGCAAAGCACGTAGCAATCTGGTATCAAAAGAAAAATAAGAAAGAAGGGAAAATCATGTTTCAAAAAAATCCTGTATCAAAATACAGTACTTTTCAAAATATATGGTTCATGATTAAACTTGCCTGCACTTCTCAGGAGAAGAAAGTTCTGGTGATCAGCTTTTTTATCGCACTGTTAACCATTATACAGAACCTTCTTAACCTTTATGTTTCTCCTGTCATATTAAGTGCAATAGAAAATCATGTTTCCATTCAGGAACTGCTTTTTACAATTGTAATTTTTGTGCTTATGATAATGCTGGTATCAGCTGCATTGGCTTATGCAAATCAAAACGTAATTTGCGGACGGATCAGTGTCCGTTGTGAGATTGTAAATCTTTTAAACAAAAAAGCATCCACAACATCTTATCCCAATATAGACGATATGAAATTCAAAAAATTACTGACCAAATCGGCCGAATATACGGACAATAACGATCAGGCCACTGAAGCAATCTGGAATACACTAACTGTACTTTTGATCAATATTGTCTGTTTTTTTATTTACGCCGGTCTTCTTACACAAATTCATCCAATTCTGATTTTGGTCATTCTGTCAACTGCCGGAATCAGTTATTTTATCTCTCAAAGATTAGATGAATATAAGTATCAACATCGGGAGGAAGAAGCTGAATATATACATCAAATGGCATATTTATTAAACCGTGCAGCTGACTTTGGTGCAGCAAAAGATATCCGCATTTTCGGTCTTCGTTTCTGGCTGGAAGAATTATACAGCAAAACAGCCAGGGAATTTACAGCATTTCATCGAAAAGCAGAAAGTGTTTATATCTGGGCTGGAATTGCAGATTTGACTTTTACTTTTCTGCGCAATGGAGCGGTCTACGCATATTTAATTTATTTGGTATTATACCGCGGTCTTGATGTGCCTGCTTTTTTGCTTTATTTTACTGCAGTGGACAGTTTTTCAGGCTGGATTACAGGAATTCTGGAAGGACTTGGCACATTGCACCGACAGTCTCTTGATATTTCCACGGTCCGGGAATGTCTGGATTATCCGGAATTATTCCGTTTCAAAGATGGACTTACCTTAAATCAGGACGCTAAAAATAATTATGAAATTGTTTTGGAAAATGTTTCATTTCGCTATCCAGGAGCTGAAACAGATACTTTAAAAAATATAAATCTTACCTTACATCCAGGAGAAAATCTGGCAGTTGTAGGTCTTAATGGTGCTGGAAAAACTACGTTGATCAAAATAATCTGTGGGTTTCTTGATCCCACAAAGGGACAGGTAAAATTGAATGGAACAGATATCCGAAACTATAACAGAAAAGACTATTATAAGCTGTTCTCGGCAGTGTTTCAGGATTTTTCATTGTTAGCGGGAACCATTGCAGAAAATGTGGCGCAAACAGAAAATTTCGACCTGAAACAGGTGAAAAATTGTATCAAAAAAGCCGGCTTGCTTCCAAAAATAGAAGCTCTTCCAGATAAGTATCAAACCTTTCTGAATCGTGAGGTTTACAAAAATGCAATTATGTTTTCGGGTGGAGAAACACAGCGCCTTATGCTCGCCCGCGCATTATATAAAGATGCCCCTTTTATTATATTGGACGAACCAACTGCCGCACTCGATTCCATTGCTGAAGCAGACATTTATCAGAAATATGACGAAATGACAAAGGGAAAATCCTCAGTTTATATCTCCCATCGGCTCGCTTCTACCAGATTCTGCAGCAGAATCTTAATGCTGGAGCAGGGAGAAATACAGGAAGAAGGAACTCACGAAGAGCTGTTAAGGCAAAGTGGAAAATACGCTGCTCTCTATGAGGTTCAAAGCAAATATTACAGGGAAGGAGATGGGGAAAATGAAGACAAATGAGAAAAACATATCGTTAAAAGAAGCACTGCAGCTTAATCACAGAGCATATAAGCTTTTTTACCGATATTATCCAAAATTAATTCTTTCCCAAATCAGTCTGACCATCTGGAAAGCACTGACTCCCTATATAATCATATATTTATCTGCACTTGTTATTGAAGAACTTGCAGGCGACCGAAGCCCTGACCGCATTCGTTTTCTGGTAACGATTACTTTATTATCCGGAGCAGGAATCAGCTTGATATCTGCATTTCTTAAAAAATGGAAAAGGACTTGGAGCGCAGGTCTTGGAATGAAAATCAAGCGAATTTTGTGCGAAAAACTTTTTGATATGGATTACTGTGATTTAGATGATAGCAAAACTATGGAGTTATATTCTTCCATTATTCAAAATCTCAATGGACCTGGGTGGGGACTATACAATGTTCTGTTAAATTATGAAGCTCTGTGTTCAGAAGGATTTTCGATCATTTGTGGCTTATCCATGACCATTTCCCTTTTCACCAGCCAGATTCCAAAAACAGCAGAAAAACTTGTTATTCTTAACAATCCGGTATGTGTAACAGCCATAATTTCTGTTATGGTACTGATTACCTGGTTTTCGCCTGTACTCGCTGGAAAGGCAGGAAAATACTGGGTCAGAAGTGCAGATCTGCATACCTTTTCCAATCGTTTGTTTGCATATTACGGACGTCTGGGCTATGATAGCAAAAAGGCAGCGGATATGCGGATTTACCAACAGGAAAAAATATGCGAAAAGCATAATCTGAGCAAAGAAAATCCTTTCGGTTCCAAGGGATTATTTGCCAGATATGGAAAGGGACCTGTTGGATTTTACATGGCAGCGTCTTCCGCAGTATCTGTAATTTTCACAGGGATTGCCTATGTTTTTGTATGCTTAAAAGCCTGGACAGGTGCCTTTGGAATCGGAGCGGTTACAAAATATATTTCCTCTATTACGAAAGTATATTCAAGTGTATCCGGCTGTATCTCCACCATTGAAGATATGCAAAACAATGCTGTTTTTCTGAAACAGACATTTGAATTTCTGGACATTCCCAATAACATGTATCAGGGAAGCCTGACTACTGAAAAACGCAGTGACCGAAAGTATGAAATAGAATTTCGAAATGTTTCTTTCCGATATCCGGGATGTGAACAATATGCCCTTCGAAATATTAATTTGAAATTTAAAATCGGTCAGAAGCTGGCTGTCGTTGGTATGAATGGAAGTGGAAAGACTACGTTTATCAAACTCCTATGTCGCCTTTACGATCCTACAGAAGGAAAAATTCTTCTTAACGGAATCGATATCCGAAAATATAATTACAAAGAATATATGATGATTTTTTCCGTGGTATTTCAGGACTTCAAACTCTTTTCCCTGACTCTTGGAGAAAATGTAGCCGCCAAAATCAATTATGACGAAGAAGAAGTAAAAAGTGCTCTGAAGAAATCCGGATTTTACAATCGCCTTTCCACAATGCCAGAAGGTCTGAATACTTATCTCTACAAGGATTTCAATAAAAAGGGAATTATCATTTCCGGCGGAGAGGCTCAGAAAATAGCTATTGCAAGAGCTATTTATAAGAATGCCCCTTTTATTATATTGGACGAACCGACTGCAGCTCTTGATCCCATTGCGGAAGCTGAAATATATGGAAAATTTAATGAAATAACAGGCGATAAAACTGCCATTTATATCAGTCATCGTCTGTCTTCCTGCAAATTTTGCGATAAAATAGTTGTATTTCATGAAGGATCTGTGATTCAAACTGGAACTCACCAGGAGCTTGCTGCCGATAAAAGTGGAAAATATTTCCAACTATGGACGGCGCAGGCGCAATATTATAGATAAACAGCTTTTCAATTTCCCTTAATCATGTTAAACTAAGGAAAAGTAATGCTACGGAGGTTTTTTCCATGGACGTACACAGTATCAGTACCAAATGCGCCCGCACTGAATTTGTGGGAACTGCTGTTCTGGATACCATCGGACTTGTAATTTCAGGAGTTGATGATACTCTTTTAAAGGAAATGAATATAGGGACACGCTATCATACCCTTGGACTTTTCAGTTCCCGTACAGGTGCAGCAGGTCAGATCACTGCTGTCGATGATGCGGTGAAAGCCACTGGCACAGAGGTTCTTTCCATTGAATTTCCACGGGATACCAAAGGCTGGGGTGGACACGGCAACTATATTGTGATTGGCGGAAATGATGTTTCAGATGTGCGCCACGCTATTTCGCTGGCGCTGGAACTAACTAATAAGTATGCAGGAGAATTATATATCAGCGAATCCGGTCATTTGGAGTTTGCTTTTTCAGCCAATGCAGGCGGTGCTCTTGCCATGGCCTTTCACGCAGTTCCAGGGGAAGCTTTCGGATTCATGGCAGGTTCTCCGGCAGCGATTGGACTTGTAATGGCAGACACTGCAATGAAGGCTTCTGCAGTTCATATTACACGCTATATGACACCGAGTATCGGTACAAGCCATTCCAATGAAGTTATCCTTGCCCTCTCCGGAGATGCCAGTGCTGTGAAAGAAGCTGTACTCCAGGCAAGACAGATCGGCCTGGAACTGCTGATCGGAATGGGAAGCTATCCGGAAATTCCGGGAGAACCGTATTTATAACAATCCCCCCTATATATTATTGCAGACAAATGCCCTGACAGGCAGAAGATTTTAATGATCTTAATCCTGTCAGGGCGTATTCTTTTTCCTTAATTCAGTCTGTAAACCTCCGCACTCTGAAGTCCAAATGCAAGTGCCTCTGAATGGCTGTTAAAATAAATATCCACATGTCCGTAAGGTGTTCCAAGATCCTCCACTGTATACACATTTCCATTGATCAGGAGCTGAGTTCCGAATGGCACACCAGCCATGGCAACGGTTCTTCCCGCTGTAGGAACAGTTCCGCTGGCTGTCAGGTTTCCTGCTGTTCCGCAGCACTGTGCACAGTTACAGTATGCGGTGAGAGTAAAGGTTCCAAGGTAGGTTCCCTGTGAAGATGAACTACTGCCCTCGGAAGAACTGTCGGAGCTTTCACTGCTGTCCGATGACTCGGTATAAGAATCATCATAGGCACTGCTGTCATCTGCGTCCTGATTGGAATCACTTTCAGACTCGCTGTAGTCATCGTAGGATTCCTCTGTGCCATAGTTTTCCCCGTCACTTGGTGACTGGGCGGCAGCCTCAGCTTCCTGGGCTACCTGCGCCTCCTGGGCTGCTTTCTCTGCCTCTGCAGCCTGCAAAAGGCTGTAAATACTGCTGTCTGCATTACTGATCTGTGTATTTAAAGCACTGATTTCATCCTGGCTGGCACTGATCTGATAAATATAGGACTGAATGTTCTCATTTGTGCTTGCAGTAAGTGCCTGTACCTCTTGCTGTTTGGCAGATTTCTCTGCCAGAAGTTCATTAATATTCTGAGCTTCCTCTTCTGCCTGCTCTTCCTGGGTCTTGATATCTGCCTGAAGGGCTTTATATTTAGCAAGCATGTTTCTGTCATACTGGGAAATCTGGGCTATATTCTCTGCACGGTTCAGAAACTGAGCCAGATCTTCTGAGGACAAAAGCAGCTCCAGCATGGAAGCACTTCCATTCTCATACATGTATACAATACGCTTCTTCATATCCTGATACTGCTTGTCCGCTGTGGCCTTGGCTTCCTCAAGCTGGGTATTCAGGGTTTTCAGCTCTTCTTCTTTCTCCGCTGCCTGAATTCCAAGCTCAGATACACTGTTGGTAAGGTCTGTATACTGAGCATTCAGCTCTTCCAGATAGCTTTCAAGCTCCTGCTTCTTGCTCTCCAGAGATGCCATGTCGGACTGCTGCTGTGCCAGTTCTGCCTGCGCAGCTTCTTTCTGTGCCTGTACATCAGCGATCTGTTCCTCCGTAGAAGCAGCAAATACTGCCCCAGGCATAGAAACAGTCATGATTCCAGTTAACAGCATTGCAAAAATCTTTTTAAATCTCATCTATGTAAACACCTCGTTATTTTTTTCGTAGGTCAAGTATAACATATTCCGTAATTTTTTCAACACTTTTATTTAACTTTTGTAACATTTACGTAATATTTCACGATTTTCCAGAATCTAGAAAGTTAATAAATACATGGTTATAGAACAAATTCAGGCACAGTATACCGTGAAATAGTTTGGGCAAATCACAGGAATGTTTTTGCAAAAAAACACCCCGCATTTCATGAAACTCTCCATAAAATGCGGGGTTGTAAAAACCTCTTTACTTCTTATACCGCAGCTTCTTCCTCTGCTACAGCTTCCTGGTATTTCTCGAGAATGATCGTCTGGATCTTGTCACGAGTGGAAGAATTGATAGGATGCGCGATATCCCGATATTCTCCATCGGTTGCTTTGCGGCTTGGCATTGCGATGAAAAGACCTTTCTCTCCTTCGATCACCTTGATGTCATGTACTACAAATTCTTCATCAATGGTAATGGAGACTACAGCTTTCATCTTCCCCTCCTTTGCAACCTTTCTCACCCGTACGTCTGTAATGTTCATTTTTGCTGCCCCTTTCCTCTTAATCGCATTTACTGCGCTTTAAGTCTTATTATATTACAAGCTATATCTATCATTATTCTCCACAACGATCTCTACTTCTCCATCACCGCTGTAGTACGAATTTGCCCGGATGGTTCCCCGGCTTTCAACGATACAATTCTCGATATGTGTATTATCCCCCAGATATACATCATTCAAAATTACGGAATTTTTAATTACGCAATTATTTCCAACATAAACATCTTTAAACAGGACAGAATTCTCAACCACTCCGTTTACAATACATCCACTGGAAATCAGAGAATTCTTAACATCTGCGCCAGGATTGTATTTAGCCGGTGGAAGATCATCAATCTTGGTCTTAACTGCCGGCTCCTGTTTGAAGAAGTAGTTACGGATCTCCGGTTTCAGGAAATCCATGTTGGTCTTATAGTAAGATTCAACAGTGGAAATATTGCTCCAGTAGCTGTCGATCTTATATCCATAGATTCTCTTCAGATTCTTATAACGGATCAGAATATCTTTTACAAAGTCATTTCGACCTTCCTGTGCAGCCTTCTCAATCAGTTCGATCAGCTGTCTTCTTCGGATCACATAAATACCTGTAGAAATAGTATTATATGGGGAAACCATTGGCTTCTCCTCAAATTCCTCAATCCTGCAGTCCTCATTCATGCGAAGGACACCGAAACGCTCAACCTCGGAAGGATCCGGACATGTAGTGCATACAACAGTAATGTCAGCGCGTTTCGCAATGTGATATTCCAGAACCTTGTTATAGTCCATCTTGTACACGCAGTCACCGGATGCGATGACAACATATGGCTCATGACTGTTCTTCAGGAAATTGAGATTCTGATAAATAGCATCTGCAGTTCCCTGATACCAGAAACCGTTTTCTTTGGTGATAGTAGGAGTAAATACGAAAAGACCGCCCTGCTTTCTTCCGAAATCCCACCATTTGGAGGAGCTTAAATGCTCATTCAGGGAACGTGCATTGTACTGAGTCAGTACAGCTACTTTCTGAATGCGGGAGTTCGCCATATTACTCAGGGCAAAATCTATGCTTCTGTAGCTTCCGGCAATAGGCATTGCTGCAATTGCCCTTTTGTCTGATAATTCTCTCATGCGGTTATTGTTACCGCCGGCTAAAATAATTCCGATTGCTCTCATGCTTTGTCACCGTCCTTTGTTGCAATTACCTGTCCGCTTTCCAGAATGCCATCCGGATAATCTGCCGGAGTGGTCACACCGGAAATCGCCGTGTTCTTTCCAATCTTAACATTATCCGGAATCACGGAGCCTTCTCCTATGGTCGCAATGCCAAATGCATATACCGCAGGTTTCTTTATATTAGGTGCTTCCTCGCCGCAGCCAAGAACCACGTCATTTCCTATGGTTACGTCCTCTGCCACAATTGCCTTTTCCATGTCTACATTCTCACCGATGATTGTATTCCGCATGATAATAGAATCCCGGATCACACTGCCTTTTCCGATCACAACATTCGGTCCGATTACAGAATTATGTACTTCGCCATAGATTTCAGAGCCTTCACCGATGAGACATCTGTCCAGAACGGCCTCCTCTGAAATATACTGTGGCTGGATGATATCGCCCTTGGTGTAAATCTTCCAGAATTCCTCATAAAGATTAAACTCAGGAATAATATCAATCAGTTCCATATTTGCTTCCCAGTAGGAACCAAGAGTTCCAACATCTTTCCAGTAGCCATTGTATTCATAGGCAAAAAGGCGCTGTCCTTTATCCTTGCAATATGGAAGAATATGTTTACCAAAGTCACAGCTCTGCTGATCCTTCAGTGCGTAAAGCGCTTCCTTCAGAACCGGCCAGCTGAAAATATAAATTCCCATAGACGCCAGATTGCTGCTTGGATGCTCTGGTTTCTCCTCAAATTCAGTTACTCGGAAAGTCTCATCCGTTACCATGATACCAAAACGGCTGGCTTCCTCAATAGGTACAGGCATACAGGCAATGGTCACATCCGCCTTATTTGCCTTGTGGAAGTCAAGCATAACCTCATAATCCATCTTATATATATGATCTCCTGAAAGGATAAGCACATAATCGGGATTGTACTGCTCCATATACGCCATATTCTGGAAAATGGCATTGGCTGTTCCTGTGTACCACTCGCTGTTTGTGCTCTTCTCATAAGGTGGAAGTACGGTTACACCGCCTTCAGTTCTGTCCAGGTCCCACGGAACACCGATACCTATATGGGTATTCAGTCTCAGAGGCTGATACTGTGTCAGGACTCCAACTGTATCAATTCCTGAATTAATACAGTTACTTAACGGAAAATCAATGATACGGTACTTACCTCCAAAAGCTACTGCTGGTTTGGCCACTTTTTCTGTCAGTACCCCAAGTCTGCTGCCTTGGCCGCCGGCTAAGAGCATGGCAATCATTTCTTTTTTAATCATGCTATCACCTCTTGTTGTAGTTATGATTTATCATTATACCATACTTCCCATGCTTAATAAACATATTTTACAAATTATTTGTTGATATTTTATTTTTTTTATCGTTATTGTACATGTTTTTTCGACATAAATGAAACTTCGACCACTATTTTTTATTCATTTTGCACAGTAGTGTCACAGTCCTTTGGGGACTGTCTGAAAAAGGTATTCTGCATGATATGCAGCGCAAAGCGTATTACCAGTCATAGAGTGAACCATATTGGTTACCGACTATCCAAAGAAATACTTTGCAATTTTCACAGTTCGGGGTATAATAAATGAAAGTAATTGTAAAAATTCATAACGATTCAGGAGGCTTTCCTTTCAATAATATTGAATCGCTGAAAAATGATTAGAATAAGGAGATTAACATGTATCAAATAGACTTCCATAAACCGCTTCATATCCATTTTATCGGTATTGGCGGAATCAGCATGAGCGGACTTGCTGAGATCCTTCTCGGCGAGGATTTTAAAGTTTCCGGCTCTGATTCCAAAGAAAGCCCGCTTACGGATTCCCTTACCAGGAAAGGTGCACGCATCTTTTACGGACAGCGCGCTTCCAATATTACAGACGATGTAGAACTTGTAGTTTACACTGCAGCCATTCATCCGGATAACCCGGAATATGCCAGTGCAGTGGAAAAAGGCATTCCAATGCTGACCAGAGCCCAGCTTCTTGGTCAGATCATGCGCAACTACGATACCCCAATCGCAGTTTCCGGAACCCATGGCAAGACCACCACTACTTCCATGATCTCCCAGATTCTTCTCGAAGCAGATGCGGATCCGACCATCAGTGTTGGCGGCATTCTTCCTTCTATCGGGGGAAATATCCGAGTAGGTCAGTCCGAAACATTTGTCACAGAAGCCTGTGAGTATACCAACAGCTTTTTAAGCTTTTTCCCGAAGATCAGTGTGATCCTGAACATTGATGCTGACCATCTGGACTTTTTTAAGGATATTGACGACATCCGTCATTCCTTCCGCAAATTTGCCCAGCTGCTTCCCGCAGACGGAGCCCTAATCATTAATGCTGATACGCCGCATTATCAAGATATTATCAAAGACCTTTCATGCAAAATTATTACATATGGTCTGGAGCATGAAGCTCAGTATCAGGCCACAGATATCACTTATGACAAATATGGACATGCATCCTTTACCGTTCTGAAGGATGGCAGAAAGGCCGGCAGTTTCTATCTGAAAGTTCCTGGCAGCCACAATGTTTCCAATGCCCTGGCAGCAATTGCTCTGGCTCGGCTTCTTCAGATTCCGGATGATGTCATTGTCAAAGGACTTGGCAGTTTCACAGGAACAGATCGCCGTTTCCAGTATAAAGGCGAAGTAGCAGGCGTTACCATTGTTGATGATTATGCGCATCATCCAACAGAAATCCAGGCTACTTTAAACGCTGCACACAATTATCCACACAAGAAGCTGTGGTGCGTATTCCAGCCTCATACTTACACACGTACCAAGGCTCTTCTTCCGGAATTTGCACAGGCTCTTAAGCTTGCCGATCATGTGGTTCTGGCAGACATTTATGCAGCAAGAGAAACAGATAATCTTGGAATCTCTTCCAAGGATCTGCAGGCACGGATCCAGGAGCTTGGTACTCCATGCGAATATTTCCCAACCTTTGATGAGATTGAGAATTTCCTGCTGAATAATTGTGAAGCCGGAGATCTGTTGATCACAATGGGTGCCGGAGATGTTGTTAAAATCGGAGAACAGTTACTTGGAAAATAATTGATTGCAATTTCAGCGGTTGTCATGTCCTTTTAAGACCTGGCATCCGCTGTTTTTGTTTTACCATTTTTATTGTCTCTGATCTGTTTTTCCTGGCAAAACGTGCATACCTTCTCATATCCACGGTCACAGACTGTTTTTGCCAAAAATAATTATCCACATTGAAAAGAGCTTGGAAATTCAAGCAATTTAATAGTTATCCACATTATCCACAGGCTTATGCACATTTTTGCACTGGCCTGCATGTGGATTCTTATGTGTATA